>WJKO01000788.1 GCA_014729055.1 Promethearchaeota archaeon
GAAAAAGAGTCCATGAATCTGATTTAGGTGTATTATGAATATGGTATCGATAGAAACTCTTGATGATTATCGCAAAGCGGTTTTAGTGTTATCAAATGGTAAGATTTTTAGAGGAAAAGGCATAGGTGCGACCAAAAAAATATTTGGCGAGTTTGTATTCAACACAGCAACAGCGTGCGGGTACAATTGTGCATTAACGGACGCGTCGAATAAAAGGCAGATTTATGTTTTTACCTACCCGTTAATAGGAAATTATGGCGTTCCTCCATGGGAAGAGGACGAATTCAGAATCTATAAGTGGTTTGAGGGGGAACAAATATATTTAGAAGCAGTCGTAGTACATGAATCATGTAAAAAACCACATCATTATGAATCTGTTAAGACATTTGATGAATTCCTAAAAGAACAAGACGTTCCGGGGATGGAAGGGGTAGACACCCGGGAACTAACGAAAATATTAAGGAAAGAAGGAGTTCAAGTTGGCATGTTGCAAGTCTTTGAAAAAGGTGCTGAAATACCTGAAGATGAAGTATTATTAGAACAAGTAAAACAAGCTCCTGATCCGAATGATTTTCACTTAGTAAAGGAGGTTTCCATTAAATCTCCGAAGAAATACACTCCAAAAGATCCCGTTGGACGTGTGGTTTTAGTGGATTGTGGTGTAAAACTCAATATTATTAGAAATCTCGTGAAGAGACACTTAGAAGTTGTTAGAGTACCGTTTGATATTTCATATGAAGATGTTATGAATTATAACCCAAATGGGGTTGTCCTCTCAAATGGTCCAGGAGACCCACAAATGTGTGTTGAAACCATAGAATTATGTAGAAAATTGATAGAGAATAATGTTCCAACGATGGGTATATGTCTTGGAACACAAATCATGGGATTAGCTGTTGGGGGAACGACGTCTAAATTGAAGTATGGACATAGGGGTGCTAATAAACCGGTGAAGGATTTAATCACTAATAAATGTTATATTACATCTCAAAACCATGGCTACGTCGTTGACGCGGACAGTGTAAAGGGTGCAGGATTTAAGGTCCTATTCAAAAATTTAGATGACGGAAGTGTCGAGGGCTTAATTCACGAAACAAAGCCAATCTTTGCAATCCAGTTTCATCCCGAGGCATGTGCAGGTCCACTTGACACAATATATCTTTTTAATAAATTTCTGAGGAATATGAATCTGCCGATAAAGGAGGAATCATTATGCCATTAGATAAGACTATTGAGAAATGCCTTGTACTTGGATCTGGTGCAATTAAGATTGGTCAAGCAGGCGAATTTGATTATTCGGGATCCCAAGTACTGAAAGCATTACAAGAAGAAGGTATTTATACAATACTTATAAATCCGAATATTGCAACAATTCAGACTGATCCAGAATTATCTGATAGAGTATATTTACTACCGGTAAATTTACGCTATGTCAAAGCAGTAATTGAAAAAGAGCGCCCAGACAGCATTATGTTGGCATTTGGAGGACAAACAGCATTAAATGTCGGAGTTCAGCTCAAACAAGAGGGTGTATTGAACAAATATGGTGTGAGAGTGTTGGGAACTCCAATAAGTGCGATTGAAGAAACAGAAGACAGAGAATTATTTAGACAAGCGATGATAAAAGCAGGTGTTCAAATAGCAAAGAGCGGTTCCGCGACCTCATTGGACAAATCAATTGAACTCGCTGAGGAAATAGGTTTTCCACTTATGCTCCGTGTGGCATTTACCTTAGGTGGACGTGGTTCTGGTGTTGCTTATAATATGGAACAATTTAAGACAATGGTTAACAGGGCTCTTGCACAAAGCATGATCGCACAGGTTCTCGTCGAAGAATATATGGGCGGATGGAAGGAAATAGAATACGAGGTTGTTAGAGATAATGAAGATAATACTCTAACGGTCTGTAATATGGAAAACATTGATCCCGTTGGTATTCACACCGGAGAGAGTATTGTTATTGCGCCCAGCCAAACCCTAACTAATGAAGAATATCACATGTTAAGAACTGCTTCAATCAATGTAATTAAACAGCTCGGTGTTGTTGGAGAATGTAATATACAATATGCGTTACATCCCAGATCAAAAGAGTTTAGAGCAATTGAAGTTAATGCACGTCTTTCACGTAGTTCAGCCTTAGCCTCGAAAGCAACGGGATATCCTCTTGCTTATGTTGCAGCAAAAATAGCCATCGGGTATAATCTCGATGAAATTAGCAATAAAGTTACGGATGTTACAACAGCATGCTTTGAACCTGCGCTAGACTATGTTGTCCTGAAGATACCCCGTTGGGATCTTCAGAAGTTTAGAAGGGTATCACGCCAAATAGGAACTCAGATGAAATCTGTTGGAGAAGTTATGGCAATAGGGAGGAATTTTGAGGAGGTATTACAAAAAGCCATCAGAATGTTAGATGTTGGATTAAAAGGTGAAGTATGTAATAGTAAAAATTTACTTCCAGAAAAAACACGTGAGGAAATAGAAGAGGAATTGAAACATCCGACAGACAGAAGAATATTCTATGTCGCTGATGCAATCAAAATGGGGGTTTCTATTGACGAAATCTACAAATTATCCTGGATTGATAAATGGTTTCTGTATAAAATCGAAAATATAGTTGAAATTGAAGATATGTTGGGTCAAATTAATCTACTAACAGATGATCAAATTAAAAACAAAGCGATTCGATATGCGAAGAAATTTGGTTTCTCAGATGGACAAATTGCGATTGCTATGAATACTGATACCGTTAAGATTCGTAATCTAAGAAGACGTTATAGTATAGTTCCCGTTGTGAAGCAAATTGATACATTAGCAGCAGAGTGGCCCGCAGCCACGAACTACTTATATATGACATACGGAGGAACAAGCGATGACCTTGATTTTGAAAAAAGTCATGAATACTTCAAGGATCCAACTAAAAAGAAGATAGTAGTTCTCGGCAGTGGTGTATATCGTATAGGGGCATCCGTAGAGTTTGACTGGGGATGCGTAAATATGGCATGGGCTTTGAAGAAACAAGGCGTTGAAGAGGTTATAATGATTAATTATAATCCTGAAACCGTCTCTACTGATTATGATGTCTCTGATAAACTCTATTTCGAGGAACTTTCTGGAGAACGTGTAATGGATATATTAGAAAAGGAAAAACCATTTGGAACGGTAGTTTCGGTCGGAGGTCAGATCGGCAATAACTTAACCCAAAAATTTACTAAATACAGGGAGGTATTTCGCAAATTAAACTTAGAGATATTAGGAACTGAAGGGAGAGATATAAATCGTGCTGAGAATCGTGCAATGTTTAGTGGTATTCTGGACCAACTATCCATAGCACAGCCCCAATGGAAGGCATTAAGCAGTAAAGAAGAGGCACTAGACTTTGCAAGTGAAGTAGAATATCCCGTGCTTATCCGTCCATCATATGTGTTAAGTGGGGCTGCAATGAACGTGGCACAAAATGAAGCAGAATTAAGTAAATATTTGGATCTCGCAACATTAGTATCGAAGGATAATCCCGTGGTAATTACAAAGTTCTTTACTAATGCCAGAGAAATCGACGTGGATGGTATTTCGGATGGTGAAACCGTTTTTATAGGTGCTGTCGCTGAGCATGTAGAGAATGCTGGAGTACACAGTGGAGACGCAACAATGTCTATACCAGCCATAACTTTACAATTTAGAACTACGGAACGTGTAAAGTTGACAGCAGAGAAAATAGCGAGAGCTTTAAACATTAGAGGACCATTTAATATCCAATTCTTAGTAAAGAACAATCAAATTTCAGTCATCGAGTGCAATTTACGATCAAGTAGATCTATGCCTTACGTTTCGAAAACGCGTGGTATAAACCTCATGAGATTGGCTGCTGAAGTCATATTAGATAAAAAAATACCGAAGGAGATATTAGATTATCCCTATGGAAACTACGTTGTAACGAAAGTACCACAATTTTCTTTCATGAGGTTAGATAAAGCCGATCCTCGACTCGGTGTTGAAATGGCATCAACGGGTGAAGTAGCATGTATCGGGGATACATTTCCACGAGCTTTAATCAGATCTATGCGTGCTGTTGATATGGATGTCCCAATTGAAAATGCAAATTGTCTGATTACGGTTGCTGGTGCAAAACTTAAGAGAGATATGATCCCCATAGCTAAGAAATTCGAAAAATTGGGTTTCAATATCTTTTCTACAAAAGGAACTGCCGTTGTACTTAAGAATGCAGGTATTAAGGACGTTCAGATTGTGGGTAAAATCAGGAATCCTGATATAAAACCTAACATCTTGGATATGTTAGTCAATCGAAAATTCGACTTGGTAATCAATATTCCTCGACCAACAATCATTGAATCAAAATTTGAAAAAATCATGAGAGATGAATATACTATAAGGCGTAAAGCGGTAGAATTTAAAATACCTTGCATAACAAATAAACAGCTTGCAAGTGCTTTAGCTGATGCAATTGAGGAATATAGGCAAACTCCCTCAAGAGTCTTATCATTGAATGAATATCATGATAGATGTCTAAAAGATATTTATTGGTAACGCGTCGAAAAAAAATTCCTATTTCTTTTATTTTCTATTTTGTTTTTGAATCCATCTGATTTAAATGAACTTTCTGCCTATGTTTTGAAACACTTATTTGGAACTCTATATCACTATGGAATCGTTCAACATAATCAATAATCTTTTCATTTATCTCATTTAGCTTGTCCGGTTCTACTTTAATTCCATTAAAAAGCGGTAATTCTCCGAGTTCAAATAGGATAAAATTTCTTAATTCTTCAGGTAAAACATCAATCCTTTCCTTAATGTATGAGGACATCAATTCAGTGGATTCTTGATAAAAAGAGCGATTCCCAAATTGGCAGAGCCGACATTTATCCAATCTATTTTTTAGAATAGTCAAAATAGTTAATCCTAAAAAGAACTTCCTTTCTTCTTCGTATTTCTCAACTTTCTTTGGAGGATTGAAATACAATTGAGATAAAAGGCTTGCTCTTGACAAATAGGGGGGCAATAAACAGAAGTTTCTCACAATCCAGAATCCTGGAATATCGGGGGGTGGAGGAATATTAAAGAGATATTTTACAGTTCTTCCATCACGTTTCTTATATAATACGCCTTCTTTTTCTAATTGATTTAGATAAGTTGAGACTGTTGATCGGGCAATTTTTTTAAAAAAGATTTTATATTGCTCTTCTATATCAGTGGTGGTTACTTCGGGGTCACCCTCAAGATAGTGTTTTAAAATTATACCTAAAATATGATTTTCATGTAACCTACCAGTTCGTATTCCTTGATCTTCAGATGAATCACGGCGTTCCTCCCAAAATTCATAGACTTCTGGTGCGTATTCTTTAATTAATTTATCTAAATCATCAAGTCTATCTGCTAATTCCAAACGATTCACCTTAACAGTTTCTCAAGAGAAATCAAGTATGTATATTCTAAATATTCTTCCATATATTTAATTTATTTAATTTCAAAATGTCTTGTCGATTTAACTTGATATGTTCCATAGAGATGTGCTATTAAATCATTCATGATCAAATTAATTGTTCCAAAAAAAAAATAATCAAAAACATTAAAAATAAGAAGAACAATTAAAAAACAAAAACTAACATTCAAATTATATTTGAGGGTTATATTTCATGTCTTATGAAAAAACATTTAAGCTGGTAATTGCTGGAGATGGGGGTGTCGGTAAAACATCTTTAACAAATAAGTTTATAACGGGTGTCTTTACTGATTCAACAAAGATAACAATTGGTGTTGAATTTTTTGTTAAAGATATTAAGGTTGAGACATTAGGGAATGTTCGTTTGCAGATCTGGGATTTTGGCGGGGAAGAAAGGTTCCGTTTCTTGTTACCTACTTATGTTAAAGGGGCAAATGGAGTACTCTTCTTATTCTCTTTGACTGATATGGTAACTCTAGCTCATTTGGATGATTGGATGAGCATTCTAAAAGCATATGATCCACACCTTCCAATTATGTTAGTAGGAGCAAAATCCGACCTAAAACATCTACGTAAAGTACAGACACATGAGGCAATAGATATTGCTAAAAGTAGAGGATGCAAAGGATATGTTGAAGTTTCTGCAAAGACGGGAGAGAATGTACATAGTACATTCGAAACAATCAGTAAATTAATGTGGAAACATCTGCAAAAGCAACAAGGTTAGGAGAAAGTTAATAGAAAATCGTTTAGGTTGGCAAAAATGCTTTTAAGTCAACATTTGTAAAGAGATCATCTTCATTTTCAATTTTTGCTAAAAATGCCCAATCTCCTTGGCTGATATTCTCTTTCTTTATATAGTCACTCGCTATATCATATAGCCGATTATAATTTTCATAGTGTAAAGCAATTCTTTGTTCTGCATAATCTCGGGCACTCCACGTTGTTATTAAAAATTGCCAGTCACTGCTTTCTAATAACAATAATTCTCTCACCATTTGCTTTTGAATTCGTATTAAGTTATTGTCCTCTGTATTGTAATATTTTGAAATAAATTCTTCATTCTTAGCCTCGCATTCATAGATCTTTTCCCAAGTCCAAGTGGTCCAATCATTAAACCAAACCCAATGACTTGAACCTTGACCCCATGATCCTTCGACTAATTGCACAGTTTTCTTAGGAGGTGATTTCTTCATGTATAATCTTGTATTGGTTAGTTCGATTTCCGGGTCATCTTCCATTTTTCGTAATACTCGATTCAACCACCAAGGTCCTTCGAACCACCAGTGACCGAATAGCTCACAATCATAAGGAGCACATATAATTCCGGGTCTTTTATTTGATTCTTTATATTCACGTAAAATATTTTTTGCGGTATCTACAAAGTGATCCGCATTTTCGTCCAGCTTCGGTGGTACATCATCTGGCCAGTATAGCATTTTATCACCTAAATCAATTTTTGGACCCGTTACTTTCCAATATCTTAGACCACCTGGAAAATGTTTTTTATGAAAGTCAAGATATTCCCCACAACCAGGATATCCGTGTTCCCCAGACCAAACCAGCAGTCCGGTTTTTGGATCTCGTGTATAAAATCCAACTGGTGCTTTTGGATCGTTCGTGGCAACTAAGTAAGTCTCATAAGGTGACTTTTTAAAATCTAATGGCTTTTCCTCATATTGCGATGCAAATTGTTTCCAAAGTTCTTTTAATAGTGGGAATCTTGCCGCGTATACGCCTTGACTCTTTCCACCCATTAGTAAAGCCGTATCTACAAAAAAATACTTTAATCCATTTATACGTAAAAAATGTTCAACACCTGGTCTGTCGCGTTCATCATCTTCGTTTAAAGGATTTTTCCATCTATAACCGGGTCGATAAGCACATTCTGGCAACCAAACACCAGTAGGATTTCGACCAAAATGTTTCTTATAATTATTAACCGCTACTTGGAACTGAGCGTTAATTGAACTGTCTCGTGATAATAATGGACTATATCCGTGTGTTGCAGCGCATGTGATTATATCGAGCAGGTTTTGATCTTGTAGTTCTTTAAAACCACTCAATATATCTGCATTATATTTATTTAGATAATGATCTTTTATTCGATTATAAAATTCAATCCACCATGTAGTTAACCGAATACGCCCTTTTTCATACTTGTTTTTAGTAAAATCATTATTATCATGTTCTGCAGCATCGATTTTTTCATCAAGATATGCTAAGAATGAGTGTTTAAAAGAAGGATGCCGTAGCATTTCGCACAAAACAGGAGTTAAACCAATTGTTAATTTAGGTTTATATCCATCGTCTAATAATTTATATAATTCATCAAGAATCGGAATATAGGTTTCGGAAGCAGCTTCATTTACCCAATTTGTTCCGTGCGGCCAAATTCCGTGATTTAATACCCAAGGTAAATGGGAGTGTAAAACAAATGAAAAAGATCCCAGTTTTTCAGTCATGCATTAAAATAATACAAACGCATATTAATCTTTTATTAAGTTATCGAAACTTATAAAAGAGTATCTTTGCATTTAATACACAATAGATGACAGATCTTTTATAAAATTTACATCATAAGGAAATAAAAAATGAATGATTTAAGTAAAATTACGGAATATGGGAGAATTATCGCCGATGCAAACGTAACGTTTACACCCGAGTTGTCTGCAAAAATTGGTGCTGTTCATGGTTCATACCTTGGAGGAAAGGGGATTTTAGTAGCAGCAAGAGACTATTCTAATAACTCTCGGATGCTTAAAAGATCTTATATTGCTGGCGGAATGAGTGCTGGGATTGATATATTAAATTTACATTCGTCTCCCTTACCATTGGTGCAATTTTGCATACGTAGATTTGGGGCAAGCGGAGGTGTCTTTTTTTCGTCTGGTTCTATGAATGAAAGAGATACATCAATTAGATTTTATGATTCAAGTGGAATTGAGTTTTCAAAGAAGCAGATTGATTCGATAAATGAATTTTTTAAATCAGAAAAATTGAAAAGAGCAGATCCGTCTAATATTGGATCAATCACGAGTATTTTACAGACCTTTGAAGTATATAAAAAGGCCATACCACAATTTGTAAACAAAAACCTTATATCAAACTCAAATTTAAAAGTAGTAATGGATTGTTCTTATGGTCCAACGGGCGAATTGGCACCAGAAATGATGAATTCCCTTAATACGGCGGTAATTGGATTAAATACATACTATCGTCCTTTATCTGTTAAATTATATCCTGATCTCGAAGCAGTTAGAAATGTTGCTTCAATTGTAAAGGCTTCGGAAGCAGATTTAGGAGTTGTTTTCGACTCGGATGGTTCAAGATGTTTGCTATTGGATGAAACAGGAAATCTTGTTGATTTTGAAGATATATTCATGTTATTTATTAGCAATGACGATGCGATTCTAAAGAGTAAAGCAAATCCAATTCTTACCACAACAAGCGCCTCAAAAATATTAGATGATTTTGCAAGTAATTATGGTTATAAACTGAAGCGAATTATTAATATGCCGGGCAGTATTTCTAAGAAGATTAGAGAAGAACGAGGTGCATTTGGGGCATCGGATACAAAGAAATTCTATTTTCCAAGTTATGGTCCATTTAGTGATGGCATATTTACTACTCTAAAACTGCTTGAAGTCTTAGCAGAGAAAAAAGAACCACTTAGTTCTTTAATCAGAAACTTTCCCAAATCCATTAAAGTCCATAAAACGGTCAACGTTAATCCAAAAGTTTTAGTTAATTATGATAAAATACTTACAGAGCATTACAGAGAAAAAGTCATTATTATTATGGATTTATTATTTGGAATAAAAATCGTATTTGATGAAAATACTTGGGTTCAAGTGGTGCCATCCTTATATAGAGATGCTTTAGTATTTACCTCAGAAGCGCCAAAATCTTCTACTTCCGAAAAACTCATTTCAGAAATAGAAAAAGTGCTTCAGAGCAACAAGACGGAGCAAGATGAATAAATAAAAAAGCGGTTTTTTCCAATTTTCTTTGTATTTTTTCAATTTTCTTTGGATATTCAGTTGATGAATTTTTTTATATATGCTGGGATATAAAATAATTAATAACCTACGAAAGCAAATAGTAGTCTGTAGTTGTTTGATAAAATGACTGAAAATGTTGAGGATCTGAAAGCTGAAGTTGCAAAAAGAGATCGCACTAATCGGATTCTAAAAGCAGAGATTGTAAAACTCAAAAAATCTATGAAAGAAAAAAGTTATGAATCACTTTCTAAAAAGATAGATTTTCTTGAAAACGAACTGAAAAAAAAAGAGAAGGAACTAAAAGATTACAAGTCGGTTGCGAGTTCAGGTAACAATACACAAGAATTAAAGACCAAGATTATTATTCTTCAGTCCAAAATAAGGAAAAGTAACCAAGATTTAGAAAAATTGAAGAATAAATGCAATAATCTTGAACTTAAGAATAAAAGATTAGAAAAACAGCTTGAAGACAAGGAAGAATCTAAAGAGTTATCAGATCAGATTGAGCAATATAGAAAAAGGATAGCTAGATATAAATCTACTATATCCGATTTATCACAAACTGCTGAAAAAGCCAATGCATTAGAACAAGAGGTATTAAAATTAAGAAAAAAACTTGCTCAAAAACCGAGTCGTCCAACACCGTCTAGTAATGAATTTGCAGAATTTGCACAAGGTAATGATAATGCAACCATTCAAAATCTAAAAACAATGATTGAAGAGAGAGATCAAGAGATCCAAAGGCTGGAAAATCAATTAGCTTCTGGAGGGGGAACAGGTGGTTTCCTTTCCCAAAATAGAACAAAAAGAAAAATTAAAGAACTTGAAGCCCAAATAC
>WJKO01000789.1 GCA_014729055.1 Promethearchaeota archaeon
GACTTGGATTATTTCCTCAACGGACGTCTCTTTAACAGTTTCAATAAAAACTGATTCAGTATGACCGTTTAATACGGGAACACGATTACATTTACAATCAATTAAAAACTCTGGTTTATTTAATTGATTGCCATCCCAATGCCCGAGTATCTTTTTAACTTCCTTTTTTACTTTCTTTTCTTCATTTGGAATATGTGGAATAACATTAGCATTAATATCATAACCCGCGACACCAGGGTAACCCGCTCCTGAGATTGCTTGCATTGAAACCATGTAGACGGATTTAAGCCCAAACTTTCTGAAGATTGGAGCTAAACCGATGGATAAACCTACTGTTGTACAATTTGGTCCTGGAAGTATAAAACCCTTCCACCCACGCCTCTCTTTTTGATAGTCAAGCATTTTATAGTGATTTGCATTGATTATAGGAAGATATATAGGTACGTCATCTTTATATCGAAATGCAGATGCCGTACTAATTACAGGCTTTGCAATTGCTAATTCTGGTTCTAATTTCTTTGCTATCGATGATGGAATTGCTGAAAATATTATATCTACATCGTTTAGATTAATATCTTTATTTTTTTGTACTTTCATATTTAGAACTTCTTCAGAAATGTCAGCAACATAGAATCCTTTTCGTGCATCTTTATACAACATTCCCACAGTTGATGAGCCATGTATTGAAACAATTCGTATCCATGGGTGATTATGCAAAGCGTCTACAAATTGTTGGCCTGCTAAACCAGTAGCACCAATTACAGCCGCTTTTTTTTGTGTGATCATAAATTAAGCCTTCTTGAGTTTCCTTAATTTCTCTAGAATAATGTCTTTTTCTCAATTGATATATGCAAATTTTTGTTTTAAACTAAAAACTTTTCTTTCATTTAAATATGTTTGATAATTTATATGTAAAACAAAATTTTTTGAAAATCTTCTAGGTTTTAAATGCATAATTATTCAAGGATGTTTAAATAAAGGATTTTAATGAATTAAAGGGATAATTCTTTAATTACAAACTTAATTGTACTTTCTAAGTGAATTAGAAATGGAAAAACTAAATATAGGCGTATTAGGCGCAACGGGAGTTGTTGGTCAAAATTATATACGCCTTCTGGTTAATCACCCTTGGTTTCAAGTAACCGACGTCGCCGCGTCTCCAAGGTCCGCTGGGAAAAAATACAAGGTGGCGGTCAAAGAGAAATGGCAGATGCCAATACCTATCCCTGACAGTGTAAAAGATCTCGTAGTAAGAGATGTCCAAGATTTCGACTCTATGCAATCGGATTTAAGTTTTGTTTTTTCAGCTATGGACTTACCAGAAAAAAAAGATACACGACGAGTAGAATTTTTATATGCAGAAAAAGGAATCCCCGTCATAAGCAATAGTTCTGCAAATCGATGGACGGAAGATGTTCCTATGTTTATTCCTGAAATAAACAATAGACATTCCGAGGTGATTCCAATCCAAAGGAAAAATCATGGAATTAAGGGTGAGGGATTTGTTGCAGTTAAACCAAATTGTTCAGTTCAAAGCTATATGACACCGTTATTTGCTTTGGAGGAAAAAGGATTTGAAATAGAAAGTCTTATTATTACCACTCTACAAGCAGTATCTGGTGCAGGATATCCAGGTGTTCCTTCTTTGGATATGGTCGATAATATTGTCCCATATATAAAAAGTGAGGAAAAAAAATCTGAAAAAGAACCATTAAAGATCTTAGGCAAAGTGGGAGATAAAGGCATTGAAAATTATAACGGGATAAAGATCAGTGCAACATGCACTAGAGTGGCAGTTGTAGATGGACATACTGCTTCTGTTAACGTTAAATTCAAAAATGCCGTGCCCACGAGGGAAGAGATATTAACTATTTGGCAAGAATTTAAGGCTATGCCTCAAGAATTAAACCTTCCATTTGCCCCAAAGCAGCCAATAATATATTTGGATTTAGATGATCGTCCACAGCCCAGAAAAGACAGAGATAATGATAAAGGAATGGCTGTAACGGTAGGAAGACTCAGAAAGGACAACGTTTTTGATTGGAAGTTTGTTGCTCTTAGTCATAATACCGTAAGAGGTGCTGCTGGTGGTAGTATACTCACAGCTGAGATGCTGAAGTCCAAAGGATATATCGACTAATAAATCCGAAAGGATATATCGACTTATTTTTTATTAACTTAATTTTTCTATTCTCTCTATCTTTTCATTAATTGGATTTAAATGAAAAAGCTATTTGAAATTCCAGATTTAGTAGAATCTAGTTTTTTAAATCGTCCAAATCGATTTGTTGCAGAAATTAAATATGAAGGACGGCACTCAATCGCACATATTCATGATCCTGGAAGATTAAGAGAATTATTGATTCCAGACGCTCGTTTATTAATGGCTAAAGGTACTGGAAAACTACCTTGGTATATTAAGGCGGTTTACCACTCAAACGAATGGATATTAATTGATTCTGCGTTACAGAGAAATATTGCAACGAAACTATTTACAATCATGGATGAATTCAAGGATTTTCAAGAGATAAGGGCTGAGATCCCATTAGGAAATAGTCGTATTGATTTTATGTTAGATGAAGTTCCTTTAGAATGTAAAGGAGTCAGTCTGGTTAAAGAAGACGTGGCATTATTTCCAGATGCCCCGACCAAGCGTGGCACAAGACATGTTGAGGAAATCCTTAAGTATAATGGTATGATTTTGTTCATCATATTTCGATCCTCAACATCGTTTGCACCAAATATTAGGATGGATCCAGAATTTTCCGAGAAATTAAAAGAAGCCAGAAACAATAACGTACCTATTATTTGTGCTCAAATCAAATTCGATGGGAAAAATGTATATTATACTGGTCGCGTCCCATTGGGAGAGTTTTAATATTTATAAATGATTGTTAACATATTTTCTTCTGAATCTATTTCGGCTCTTCATCTTTTAAATATGATTTTTAATACAAATGTATTCCAAATGAAAATAGAAAAGATTTATACAAAATATTTTATAAAATAAGATCAAAATTTCTAATAATTTTAACTAAATTGAAGAAAACTAGGGCGATTTATTTGGCTGATGAATTAAACAAAGATGGCGAAGGTTTAGATTGGTACGATGATGAATATAAAAGAGAGATAAAAGAGGCAAAGAAACGAATTTTTGCAGCAGCTCATGAGGAATTTAATAAGGTAAAGGAAGGAGCTAAACGAAGGGCTATTATACGGGCAAAAATACGATTAGAAAAGGTTATGAATGCTAATGATCAGTCTTTGCCGGCAGGCAATGCAACAAATGATCTGGCGTCTTCTGGTATGCCAGAGATCAATCCTACATATAATAATACAGAAATACAAAATCAAGTCAATTCACATTTGGAAAGTACCATGCCGGCAGCGATAACGGAAGAACCTGCAGTGCAAAAAAGTTCTAAATTTGCGCTTATAGTATATGGTTTAGATAATATAATACTAGATAATTATGACCGCAAAATGCAGACATACTTAGAATTTGGCTGGGATCGAGATAGTATTGACAATTTCATTTCCAAGAAGGAAAATAAATATGGGAAAATAGCATCCTTCAATACTAATCGAGTCACATTCACAGCGAGTTCTAGAAGAAACCGATATTATGAAGTCTATAATCGACCTGATATGTTAGAATATGATAAGCCATTTCACCATTGTCTAAAAGCAATCAACGCATTGTCTATCAATTTTGATATATATATAGTAAGCGAAAGAACAGAAGATCTAGAAGAAAAAACTTTAGAGGTTATGGAAAAATTAGGTTTTCCAATGGATAAAGTAAAAGTATATTTCAAAAAGGTTCATACCATCCTACGGCAATACAAAAAGAACTGTATTGTTGATATTAAAAGTCGTCATGATGCGGGAGTAGGATTAATAATTCACCCAAAAGATGCGAGCGTATTCAATAGATATGACTTCGCTCCTATTGGTTTTGCGAGTATTAAAAATCAAAAAGATTTTGATGGTAAAACGGAAGTAGTTTGCAAATCTTGGATGGATATTATTCGAGCATTAGCTGAGCAATAACTCCGTGGTTAGATAATGCAAGAAGTAGTCTTGTATGCAACTTGAAACATTATAATATCTTTTTAAAAGAAATACAGATAGAACTTTAATCTTTTTAAATAAGTCAATTCAATTAAAAGATGAAGAGATCTAATTATCTATATATCACTTGATCAAGGAAGACAAATTATGAATTCTGAAACATTGGAAAATAAAGCAAAAAGGCTTGAAAATGAAGCTGAAGGTGCACTGTCCAGTAAAGATTATGACCAAGCTATCGAACTTTATGAACAAGCCTTTGATATTTACAAGAAAATAGAGTTGTGGGAGAAAGTAGGAGTTCTAAGGAAACAGATTGTAAAAATAGAATCCATGAAAAATCTCTTTGCAAAAAGTGATCAAGATGTAGTGTCTGCTGAGCAAGAGAAAATAAATAAAGAAAAAGAAGCAGATAAACTAGTGAGTAAAGCAAAACATCTTGCCTTTGAGAAGCAGTACGACGACGCTATTGGGTTGTATAAGCAAGCAGGCGAGATTTATGATGAGATCGGGTATAGCTTCCAAGTAAAAAGATTCAACTGGGAAATTGAAAAATTAAAAAAACAGAAAGCGAAAGAAGAAGCAGAGGAAAAGAAATTCCAAGAAGAAAAAGCAGAACGTGAAAAAACAATAGCTGAACAACGTGCCGAGAGGTTAAGAAAAGAAAAGGAAAAAATGCAGAAATTGAAAGAATTAAAGGAAGCTTCAATAAGAGAGGAAGAGAAATTAAAAGACCAGATTGAAGAAAGGCGTAAAGAAGAGCTCAGGAAACAAAAGATAGAGCAGAAATCAAAACAAGAAGAAGTAGCTGCTACCGAATCCAAAGCTAAAAAAGATGCCCATCGTAAAGATTTGAAAGAAAAATATGAAAAGATGCGAAAACTAGAATTAGAACGCAAGAAAAACGAAGAAAAACTCGAAAAAGCGCAAAAGACATTAGATAATGCAAAACATGAAGCCGATTTGAATCATTTCGAGAAAGCAAAGGAACTCTACCTTCTTGCAACAGAGCAATTCAGAGAATGTGGTTGGAAAGATCAAGCAAAACTTATTCAAAAAGAAATTGATGTGCTTAATAATAAGGAGCAAGAATTAGAAGAGAAAAAAAGGATTGCAGAAGAGAAAAGAAAGAAAAAGGAAAAAGAGATCCAGGAAATTATCCGAAAGGATCGAGAAGAACAAGAAAGATTACGTAAATTGAAAGAAGAGGAAGCTAAAAAAAGAAGTCCCGAAGAGATGAAGAAAATTGAATTAGCAAAATTCAATATCGAAAAAGGGAAAGGCGAAGAACAAAAGGAAAAATTAAAGAAAGCCCTTAAACGATATCAGTATGCCTTAGAATTATTGCAAGAAGTTGGTGGCGAAGACGACCAGATACAAAGCCTACAAAAAGATATTGAACGAATAAAAAATAATCCTCTCTAGTTTAAAAATACCATAATTCTCATTTTTTCTTCAGAGAAATTATCTTCTATTTTCGTACCAAAGCTTATTTTTGTATTGAAGATATAATTTAGATGATAATACGCTGAAATTAGTTTGGACTGAAATTAAATGAAAACGATCAATTCCGAAAATCCGTTGTCGAAGTTTACTTCAAAATTAGATAAACAGATTATTGATGTAATTAATAAAAAGAAAAAAGGATCGAACGAATCTACTAAAGATGGGCAAACCAATAATCTTCAAGTTCTTAAAGATTTCATAGATTCGGATTTAGAAAGCACCTTATTGGATCCATATAGAGAAAATATAAAAATTTTTAACGATATTCTAAAAAGAATGTTGGACATACCTCCAAACCATGTATCCTATGTTCTATGTATGGAAATTGAAGATGAATATAAAGAGTTTACCAAAGTTATTACTCTGTTAAGATCAGCAAAAAATCTCTTGAAAGTATCCAATTACAATGATGAATTCATTGATGAAATCAGTTCTTTAATGCTTTCTATGAAAAAAATAGTTAAGTTATTGATGAATTCACATACAGAAATCCTAAATCTAATCAACGAAAATATTTTAGATCCACCTGTTCTAATTGAAGATGTAAAGGATATATCATATTATGAACCCGTTGAAATGACACCGTTAACGAATAAAGTAGATAAATGGTATGATTTGAACTCAATTAAGCAAACTGATTATACGCACATTAAAAAGAAGAAGAATATACCGATTGAATCGCTGTACATTGACTTATTATCCTCAATGAAAAAGAAGAAAAAAACCTTAAAACGTAAGAAAAAGAAGTTAACGCTTCCTAAAATTGTGCAAATGCAAGAATTTAAGCAGATCACGAATTATTTCAATTTATTATACGAAAAACTGGAAATAAAATGCGATAAACCGAAATTTAAAACGAGCATACAGAAGACTTTAGCGTATTTAATGATGAAATCTGCGTTGATTATAAAGGAAGATGATCAATTCACTGATACTATGACTAAAAAGAAGATTTTTACAGAACTTACTGAATTTGTAGAAAATGCCAGAGTCCAATACTCGTTAGTTATAATAGAGAAAGTGCTTAATCAACCCCAAGAGCCTCCCAAAAATATGAATAAGTATTTGTCAAAGCTGGTATTAACAACGGAAAAAGCCATAGAACAAAAAACATTAAATCAAGATATAGCTGATACCGAAAAAAAGAAATATTTTCAACGGGAGATCACCAAATTATATGAAATATTAAATAAACAGCATGATTGGTATTTAGGGATACAAGAATATCTAACTCCTTATGAAAAAGTTATCAGAAAACCACTCAAAATAATATCAAATCTGCGGGATGAGCTTGATCGAGCGAATTATGCGTTCGTTGCCTATTTAGATAACATAATTGAACAAAATACGATTGCCAAATTAAATTCCAAAATTGATGATAAAGTCGAAGAAATCCAAGACATTTTACACGATTATGAAAAGCAAACTTCTGAGCTTATTGACCGGAACTTTCCAGAATCTGATATGGTTTCAAAGATATTGGATAGTTTTAAGGAAAAAATAAAAACAATAAACCAAGACGTTCTTACAATAATCAAAGAATATAAAGAAGACGAGCGTAATGTCTATGATAGTTTAAAACGATGGGAAGATAAATTCGAGGAAATCAAGAACAGAATGGAATTTTTAGTATCTGCTTTATTCAATTCATTACTTCGCAAGTATAAATCCGTTATGCAAAAGGAACAAAGTTTCTTTACCGACCTTCTAAAAACTAAAGTAGAAGATGAAGGAAAAACATTGGAATCATTTTCAATAGATATGATTATGCCAGAGAAATTAACGGAGAAACAGATTCGCGAGAGAATGAGCAAAATAGATACAAAGATTAAGGAATTAAATACTCTAAAAGATAGATTGAAAAAAGAAAGAAGTAATTATGAAGCTTTTTTAAAGGGATATCTCAAGGATCATGGAGAAATATCTCAGAAATGTGTAATATGCCATAAACAAATAGATGTCGTCGAAGATAAATACATAAAATGTGAATTTTGTAATCGTATGATGCACTATTTATGTGGTGCTTGGTGGTTAGAAAAGCATAATTCATGTCCTGTATGTAATAATGAATTTTTAGTTCCAAATAGCGGATTATTTGAGACAGACTATTATGACCCAGAAATTGATGGTAATCTAGAAGATCATGACGAATATACAGAAATTGATCTGAATAAATATCCACCAGAATTTGATGAAGTGGAGAAAAGCAAGGAACAAAAAAACGATAACGAAGCAAAATAAGGAAAAATAGAAAAGCGGAAATCATGACTGAATAAACCTAAATAATTATGCTAAAATACCATATGCAAGCATTGGACCAAAGATTAGCAAACACATAATGATTATCGCTATTATTGTAACCATTAATGGAATATTCAACGTTAAAATGAATATAAGCAAAGGAATTCCTGAGATCGCTGCGTCAATGACAGAATTAATTTCAAATCTTTTTCCGAAAGCAAGCTTTGGAATAGTAAACCATAGTAAAATGTAAATCCCAAAATAAATGGCACTTAATATGATGGTTGCTAATGCTATTAAACCATAATCACTATATATGTAAAACATAACCAAAAAATTTGTTAGTACCGCTCTCATGAAGAAAAAAATATATTGAAGTTCCATAATTTTCACCTTATTCTTTAAGCACTCTATAATTTTATATCTAAAGCTAGGCTTTATGAATATTTCTAATCATGTATTATTTACATGATCTTAGAGGGGCTTTACATAATCTTAGAGTGGCTTTATGATTCCCATCTTTATATCTTGATATTTTTCCCTCAATTCTGAGTTTAGTTTGCTAAGATCAATTCTTTTCTTTACATGACTTGTATTAACAAGCAACGGACTGCCTATATTAGATTGTATCATTAGTTTATATTTATCTGTGTCACAAAACGGAACCGATGTTAAATTAGCTCCAATCTCTAATGAAATTCTCATTCCGAGTAAAATAGAATCGACATAATTCTCCTCAGATACTCTCGATCCAAAAGGAATTATGTTGGAAATCACAGGTAACCCAATTTTATATCCCTCTTGAGCTAGATTTCTGACCAATTGTATATTGTTGACATTATCGGAATCGGAAATACCAATAAAAAAATCGCAGATAGCTGCTGATGCACCCAACCTTAATGC
>WJKO01000790.1 GCA_014729055.1 Promethearchaeota archaeon
ACACAGATGGTGTCGAATTAAGCGGATTATATTTTCACGGCTGTCCGCAAGTGAATTAAAAACTAATTTTTTAATCTAAAACAATCTATTATGAATTAATGAAAGATTTTGAAATGGGGTTTTTTCTAGACAAAATACCTTATGTTAAATCTGGAAAGGGCGAGAAAAAAATGGTAATTCTCCTTCAAACTGAAGAACTCCACCATAGTATCGCCATTAAGTCAAAAGCGAAAATGCAAGTTTCAATTTTCAGTAAATACATACCCAAGGATTACACGTTTTTCATATTGGGATATGATAAAGATCTTCCTCCTGGTTATAGTACCATAGAAATGGCTGATGATATAGGGTCTATAATTAAAAACCATATTGGAAAAGCATCATTGGCTGCTATTTCGTATGGTGGCATGATAGCAATACCATTAGCAGCAAACTATCCTGAATTTATTGAAAAATTAATTTTAATCGTAACTGCTCATTCTGTGTCTGAACAAGGAGTAAAAAGAGCGAAGAAAATGCTAAACCTTGCGAAACATGGCAAATTCTACGAATTATTTCAAATGAGTAATGAAATTTATAAAAGAAAACTGGTACGCGTGTTTATGAGAAAAATGACACAGAGAAAGAAAACGAAATTAATGGAAACTATGAGCCCTTCCTCTCTTTTTATTAATGCGTATAGTTATTGGATCGAACATAATGGCGAAAATAAGAAATACCTTGAGAAAATCAATGCTCCAACGCTTATTATCGGTGCAGATAAGGATCAATTCTTTACTAAGGAGATATATGAAGAAACTGCTGAATTAATCCATAATGCGCATCTTAAAATCTTTGAAAATGAAACACACATGGTACCTATTGAGAAAATGCTCAGTGTCCGAAAGGAAGTATCCAAATTTCTTGGTGAATAAATGATGTTAGAAATAGGAAATATAATAAAATCGGAAAAATCTGGTAGGAAATACAAAATCAAAAAAAAGATCTTCAACAACGTGGTATCAGAATACAAGGTTATTGATGAGGAGAAAAATCAACCTTATATATTGAAGGTTTTTGAACACACATATTTTTCAAATGAAGACGAGCAAATTGAAATGTGGCAGATGGATATTAAATGTCTTAAATTATTGAAAAATTATAAGCGTTCACTGATTAAATATGTTGAAGATTTTAAAGTCAAAAGAAAAGCCCCTAAAGATTTAAATTTATATTGCTTTATTGTATTAGAATGGATTGAATTAACAACTCTAAAATCCTGGTTAAATGAAAACCTAAGATCTAAACCAGAAGATCAACTCCATAATGAACAAATTATTGAAAGAATTATTATTCCTTTATGTGATTTATTGGATTTTTTTCATAAAAATGGAATAGTCTATCGAAATTTAAATTTCCTTGATATTTTCCTGAATAAACGGAATAATCCATGTCTATTACGTTGGCTTTGGTGTGTAGAACCAGGAACAGAATATTATAACAAAAAACCTCCAAAAATCAATGATATACAGAAACCCGGGGAAGTTCTTATGCATCCTGGTTTTTTCTCACCAGAAGTCATAAACCATAAACAAGCAGTGCCACAGACTGATATTTATTGTTTGGGGGCGGTTATGTTTTTCCTTTTCACAAATGGTTATACAAGGGAAAGACCAACTCAAGAATCGGAATACCAACTTCATCCAATTGATTATAATATGAATATATCCCAGGAATTGAATCAAATTATTGAGAAATGTACAAATTATGAACCTCCCGATAGATATGTCTCAATGTCTGAGTTGATACATCAATTAAAAAAATTACTTGCATATTCTCAAAAAAATAAAACGATTGCTCGAGAAATGAAAAGAATTAAGGGCACTCAAAAAATTTATGAAAAAATTATCATATCAAATGATTTAGATTTCGATCAGCTTGATTCTTATGCGGTAAAAGTACTAGAGTTTAACAAGAAAAAGGAAACAATGCCCCGTCCCGTTGATATCTTGATGATGGGCGTCCCGGATTCATTTGTTAGATTGATTCCGCTCTATTTGCAGATTGTAGTTAAAGATAATTTTGATGATTTAAATCGAATTCAGGCAGATTTTTATAATGAGAATGTTTTATTAATTTTGGATGACACCACTTTTTCGGTCCCTACCTTAGAAGATTTAGCAATTTCACTCGATTCGGTGTACGATGCTAAAATGACCCTTTCATACCTTAACTATACGCTGAATCAAGAAATCGTCTTGAATGATCTCGACCTTAAGGAAAACAGCGATATTAACAGATTAGCAACAAAATTATTGAAAGAAAATGAAAAAACTGAACTCAGCATATTTGATATAGCCAGATTTTTAGATAAGTCTGACTTCAATATTCCATATAGCAATGTATTCATAACATCTAAAAAGATCATTCATCTTATTGAAAATGATATAAAACTTGATATTAAAAAATTGGATCCAATTGAAATTACGAAATTAGATGAAGATGTTCATACATTATTAAAAAATTCAAAAGATGATAAGTTTCCATCATTACGAGATTGCACAGGGCTTCTTAATTCGGTTTTATCAGTAAAACGAGCACATTCTTACATGAATATTATTTTGGATGATTTTGAGATTGAGATTCCCGATTATCCCAGCATAGAAATTGAGGAAATTAGCATTTGGGCTAAAAAAATTCTTAAAAAATTCGGAGATACTAAAATTAAGGCAACCGACTGTGTTAAAGAATATAAAATTCCTCTTATGCAAGCAAAACAAGCGTTAGTATTGATAAATGGGGGCGGGATGCCATCACCCGATATTTGGGAAAAACATTTGGGTTCTGAAAAAATTGACGAGATAATGAGACTATTAGCTGCTGATTTACTAAAAAATATAGATAATAATCTTCCTCCACCAACGTTATTTGAACTATGCAAAAAACAAGATTCGTTAGGGTTAATTGATATTCGGTTAGGGGTCATAACTTTAGGGGCTAAAGGCTATTTCAAAAGTGAAGTATGTTCATCTGTTTTAGGTAGCGAAATTGATTTTGAAAAAGTTGACTCAAGTCCCCAATCTTTTCGGGGATTTATGGGTGATTTAACCATACCCGAAATGAATATCGCGAAAAAAATAGAAGAAGAGCAAAATAGATTGTCAAATGCATTTATATCATCGACTATGGAGGATTTAGCCCCTTCTAAAATAAAGGATTTTAAAGTATTTATGAGTTATGCTTTGGCAGATTCTAAAGAATTGAAAGTCAAGGAAATATCTGAACTTTTAGGAAAACAAAAGGGAATTTCAGAAGTACTATACTGGGAAGGATGGGGCGGAAACAGTTATGACGGGGATTTAGTAGACTTCATGGAAAAAGGAGTCAAGGACTCGTCAATTTTTATTGCATTTTGCACTAAAGAATCAAGAAAATCGGAGAATTGTGAAAAAGAACGAAAAATGGCATTTACTCAAAATAAAAGAATAATTCCCATGTTCATCAGTTTCTCTCAAGTTCCTCCAGGATTTCAACCATATAAGGGCATTAACATAAAAAACAAGGATGTTAAAGAAATTGTTGATGAATTAACGCTACTCCTTTTTGGTGTAAATAAATAAGGTTATGT
>WJKO01000791.1 GCA_014729055.1 Promethearchaeota archaeon
CGACCAGACTGTTCAATTTATCTTTTTCCTCACCATCTCCAACAAGCAATAAGTATAGAATAATACCCCGTGTTTTTAATTCCTTGACAACCTGAATAGCCATTTGAATATTTTTTATAGGAACCATCCGGCCAATCACAGCAGCCAAGATTGAATCATCGCTCAGACCCAATCGTTTTTTTAATTGAATCGTACTTGTGACTGAAAAATTTTCAAAGTCGATACCCAACGGAATCATTTTCATTTTGTTTCTAGGTACAACCTTAAATTTTTCACAGAGATCATGAACTTGAGAAGAGCTGATAGCAATGACAGCATCACTAATGCCCGTCAATCGCCGTTCGATAAAAATAAAAAATCTCGTTATCCAGCCTGGAAAGTATCCCACAAAAGCATGTCCATGAAATGTATGGATAATAATTGGAACTCTATTCAATTTTGCGGCAATTCTACCCAAGGCCCCAGCTTTTGCTGTATGAGTATGTACGATATGAGGTCGTTCTTTTTTAATCAATTTATAGAGTAAACACGGAAAATATGTCATTAAAAATATGAACTTTTCGTTTCATAGTTGGCAACAGTCGGATATCAAGGCCTATATTTGCCAGATCTTTATATTTTGACAATTCGAAGGACTCTAATAAGCCGCCAACTAAAATCGTATAATATTTTTCTTTGGGCAAGTGCTGAGACAATATTTCAACATTCAAAGACGGCCCACCGACACAAATGCGAGATTGGATACGAATGATTTTTATTCTTTTATATGCCACAAAAATCTTTTCTAAAATTATTGAATTTGCACAAAAAACCAGACCTTGAACCAAAAACCACGATTTAAGCTTTAAAAAATTTCAATACCTATTCTTTATTCATCAAAGCATTCATAATCGTGCAAAATTTAATCTTGGCTTTATTTTTTTATTTGAAGATATAAATTTCTTGTATCAATGAATGCTCTTAAATAATCTTTGTAAAGCTCATTTCCGCGAAGCAATGAAAGAAATACGCGTTGTAGCATTCCCAGTCTGATGACATGAATACATTGCAGAGCGACTTTTTCTCCAAAAAACTCTTTGTTAAACCTAGCAATATTATAGGTACTATGATAGAGCATTTTTTTAAAATTTCTTATCGAGCTTTGGGCATGATAATGTCTTATCGCGACAGAGGGCAAAACAGCGATGTTCCAGTTACTTAAATTAGCTCGCATACACCAATCCATATCCTCTGCATACATGAAATATTTTTCATTTAACAGTCCAATATCAATAATGGTTCGTCGCCTAATCGCCAAAAAAGCACCATCAACATAATCTGTATAAAATATTTTGATATGATTTGACGACAAAAATTTTCGAAAAAAGTCTTTAAACATCAATTGAGTTTTGACCAGTTCCTTAAAAGTTAAAAAATTACGTCCCATCGACTGAATTTGACCATTAGGATATAAAAGTTTACAACCCAAAATCCCTATCGATGAATGAATTTTAAAAGCTTGATCAATTTTTTGCAAAACACTTTTCATAATAAATTCCGTATCGCTATTCACTAATAAAACATATTGGCCTCGAGAAATTTTAATGGCTTGGTTATTTGCTTTAGCAAAACCTAAATTTTTCTTATTAATCAATAACTGAATATTTGGATAAGTGGATTTTATTTTTTTTATATTTTGATCGATGGAACCATTGTCCACTAGAATAATCTCAAAATAGTCTTTAGGACAGAATTTATAGATGGAATCAATACATCGAAAAGTAAGATCCCAAGTATTCCAATTAACAACAATAATACTAAATAGAGGGGAAGACATAATGAAAGCCTCATTCAACTCATATCTTTAAAAGAGGCTAACAATAGCCCCATAGCAATTGCGAGATAAAATCTGAACGCAGTTGATATAAAACCAAATAGCAATATTATTAAGAATACAAGAAAAAAATTTTTCAATCCTATCAAATACTGGTTTTGAATGGGTGAATAATGACTGGTATTCTTTAAAGCTTTAACAATAAAGATAAATAACAAGCTAAAAGAAACTAAACCAAATAAACCCTCTTCTGCAGCAATTTGCAAAAAAACGTTATGAGGTCCAATCGTATCCAAGTTTGTTGCTAACAAGTCCTTTGCCAGACCTGTCTGAGAGATATATTCTCCAAAATTAAGCGAACCTACTCCTGTTATTGGGTTATGAATAAATGTTTGCAGAGCAAGAGAGATAAGCAGTGTCCTTTCAAAATTTGAGACATAATATGATGAGAAAAATACTTCCCAACGACCAAAAAGATAATCTCTTGTACTTTCTATGCCAATCATAACAAACAGCACCAAAACAGTTGCACTTAAAATTTTAATTCTTAGTTGTGGGTATTTAAAAATCATATAGAAAACAACGAGTATAAACGCAAGATAAGCTCCTCTTGACAAGGATAAAAGTATAGCAAGGCCACAAAACCCTGCGAGTAAAAGAATTTTCTTGTTTTTATAAAAAGGTATCAACAATGCAAAAGCAAAAGCAGAATCAAAACCTGAAAATATTCTAAAGTCCAAAAAAGATCTTTCTGTCACTAATATTTCAATTAATGTATACATGGGAATTGAAAAACAAGCAATGATTAAAACTATATAGACAAATTTGTAATGCCTGAGGGAATCAATAGCAATGAATACGAGCCAGATTATTGCAAATATTTCAACCCACTTTATAAAGGCCTTAAAAACTAAGGAATAATTAAACGCATTCGTAATGGAGAAAAAGATTGAAGTTAGATACAAAGCGAGAAACAGGGAAATCATTTTTATATAAAACGAATTTGTAACCTTAAAACTCGTTCCCTTGAGACACAAAATCCCCAAGCTTGTAAAAACAAGAAAAACAAGAAACGGCAACTCGACAATATGAAAATTTGTACCAAATAATTCAATAAACATAATAGCTCAAACAAGTGCATTGTCAAAACTTTTTATCAACAATTTAGAAGAATTTTCCCAAGAATATTGTTGCGCTTTTATCGCAGCATTTTCTGAAATCTTTGACAATTGATATTTATTCCCTCTTAAATCATCTATTGCCTTGATAGCGTTTTTTGTATCACCAACAGGTACAAGAATAGCATATTTTCCATTTTCTGTATACTCGGGTATAGCAC
>WJKO01000792.1 GCA_014729055.1 Promethearchaeota archaeon
ATCAACAGTTATACGAGATATTGTGCTAGCGGTCCAATCAATTTCGAACGAATTAGATATAAAATATCAAGAAATTGGTTTTAAGATAATTTTGCAGTCAATGCTCAATTCTGAAATGAGATGCGCTCATTCAGCTAATAAATCCATAGATCATATAGCTCACTCGAAAAACAGACATATACCTCAAAGCAGATTAATTTTCGAGATGATATGGATCTACTTGAAATTGTTAATAATTGTTCAAATCGAGAAGTGGGATTAATATTTTTGGAAAAACAATTTCGGGAAAATAATTTAGGGTTGACGTCAAACGAACTTGAAGAATTTTTTAAAGAATATGGTCTACCTCCTGTTAGTAATTTCAGTGATAAAAAGGATATGCAATTAAAGAAGACGAAGGCGTTACAATTATAAATAAGAAAGGTATGCAGGAAGCAACAAATATAAAACTAAGAATACAAAATATGGAGCCCCAATAAAAAAAATGTTAGAATCCAATCTTAAACAATCTTGTTTTATTGTTCATGGCCGTAATACTCAAATAAAAGATGAATTAGTTAAATTTCTCAGAAGTATAAATATAGAATGTAAAGAATTTATCGATGCAGTTAATCAACTAAAGGATCCCAATCCTATGATATATGAGATGATAGCTTCACTTTTTGACAGAGCTGATTGTGTTATCATACTTATGACACCTGATGAAAAAGTCCAGCTTAGAGATAAATTTTGGAACGGATTCGATTCAATAATTGATAAAGATATCAGATTTCAACCTAGACCAAATGTAATCTTTGAAGCAGGTTTAGCTTTTGGAATTAATAAAAAAAAGACCATTCTTGTCAAATGGGGAGATATCTATGATTTTTCAGATATAAGTGGTATGCATTTTCTTTCGTTGAATAATTCAAGAAAAAGTCGATCAGATCTGATAAAAAAATTGAAGGCGTCTGGTCTGAAAATCAAAATCATTAATGAAGAGTGGTTAAAAATTGGTGAATTTGGGGATGCTGTTGTTAAGATAAATGACTCATTCTTTTCGCCTCTACTGCATACAATTACAGGTTCTAAGACTTTTGATGATTATTTTACTCAATTTAATCAACTTGGCAATAAAGAAAGACTATTAGCAACCGTACTATATATGGTTGAGAATGAGCAACAGAAGAATTTTTCGATTAAACAGATTAGAAATTATCTTATTGATCGTGGGTTTACGCATATAAACAACCTTAATGTTTATTTCAAGCGATTGCATAGTAAAGGATTCTTATCCATACAACCAGGCTCTAAACCAACAATCTATTATATATCAGATGCTCAAAAAGAAAGAACTCATAACTTCCTAAATAAGAAACTCCAACGTTCTGCTAATAAATGAAAATCTATAAGATCAATCCGGTTGGAAAACCGTTAGATCAAGAAACAAATGAAATAAATACACGGTCATGAAAGTTGCCGAAAAGGATGATTCCAGTGAATCAAAAAGAACTGCATCTCAAAATCAAGGAAAAAAAGTTACAAATTCAGATTTACCAGAAGATATCCCTCCTTCTGTGAAAAATTTCATAAATTGGATTAAGAACAGTTACGAAAAATTGTAATTAATCTATGATTTTAAATCAAGAAAGTTCCACCATAATGAAATAGAATTACCTCCTTTGTAACCAAACGTGATAAAAAGTGAAGTTCAAGTAAAGAAACAGCATGAAGCATTATATTATTTACTTCTATTTAATCATAAAGGAATGGAAAAGGTTTCTATAACATATCAAAAGTTGAAACCAGTACTACAAGAGTCAAGAATTCCTACAAATTCGCTTTATAATACTACATCTATTGAAAGATTCCAGCAATATATTACAAACGATGGATTTTATTATCGAATGCGTACCTTTGGTTTTTCTAAAGCTAGAGATATGATTTTAGAATATGTAGAAAATCATTAATTTCATAATAAAAACCATAAACCGAACAGATCGAACGACTGACCAATTTGTAACGCCCCTAGGTGCAAAAATAGTATGATTTTGCCTGGAAGATACATCTCGGAAACAGACCCGATTTGGACTAATAGGTTTCCTTTCTTTATGCTGATAAAGACCATCTGGATCTAAAACCGCTTCACCACTGAAATCTGTTTTGACGATTTCAACCTTGTCAATAGTTTTTACTGATTTTTCGAAAAAACGCAAAAGTGCGTTTTTATCTGTACTAACGGCACCTAAAATACCAATATTAGTCATGCTTATTTTCAATATCCTATGAACATTATCAGCAGTCTATGATAATGGAATAAGTTACATTAGAACGGTTTATTTTATGCCCCCTATATTCCATATAGTTTTTATTGTCCATAAAATATTAGTTTTTTGAATTTTTGAAAGTCATAGAACCTTCATTCGCTTGATAAATGGTTGGAGGAAAAGTACGATTTCAGAAAGGTTCGAATTGGAAAGGAAAAAATAAGGTGTTTTTGAGCCGAATTAATCAACTTTAAAGGGTTCAATTAACTTATGCGCTTGTCCACATTTGAGAGCGCCCCATTTTCTGGGTTCTTAAAACTTGTTCAGACTCTTCTAATTCTGACATAATTTTCCATATTTCTGAGTTAGTCATTTTAAAGTATCGACGAATTTCAGGTGTGGACATTTCTTGACCAGATAACATATTTACTATTATTCGTTTAACTTCATCTTTATCGGTTTCTCCAGATTCTCCATCCTCGTCCTCAATCTGATCCATTTTGTCTATGATTTGTTCAGCAATCTCTCCCAAGTGGTTTAGTTTTCCTGAAATACCTCTTGGTTTCATGAATAAACAACATAATTCAAGACCTCGGGGATACGCTACAATGTAAAAATCATCATAAAGAATCGCACGAGGTTTCAAACCATCATTTCCGCCTCTAAAACTAAGGTAGAAATTCATCATAAAGGTTTCAAAGTCTATATTGATTTTATGGTCAACAAACGTCTGCGTCCATTTTAATACAGGACCTTCAATCATATCAAATCCAATCATTGCTGCTGAAATTATCTCATTTTCATCAAAATTCATTCGTTCATCTTCTCCTTTTCTATTTCTTCCATGCACCAACCAATCGCGTTTATTAATTCATCCCTATATTCTGGCTCTATTGCACATATACCGATTGTTGGTATATCAAGAATATTTTTAATCCTTTTAGGATCCATATGCCCCTTTAAATCTTGTTTATTTGCGAGTGCAATTATTCGACACGCATCTTGGGGCAGTAATCCTTGAGCGTGTTGCACTAATTCTTTTGTTGTCAATACATTTTTCGGCGTAGAATCAGTTACAATGAAGACTAAATCGGCACCGTGAATATATTGAGATAAATAATGTTTAAGATAGGCTTTTTGTCCTCCGAAATCCCACATACTTAATTTAAAACCATTAAAACTAACGGAACCGAGGTCAAATCCTTGTGTAGGAAAATATTGTTTATTAATCATTTTCTGACTTAACATTTTCATGAGCGTGGTTTTTCCAACAGCAGGTGCTCCGACAAAACAGATTTTGCCTTGCTTTTGCTTTGAATCACGAACCCCATTTGATTTAAATGTACTAGATGACATTTTATATACACATCTTCTTAGGCTAATTTTGGTGTAATTTTCTTACTAAGTTATTAAAAAAACAAGTAAACCAGCATTAAGAAAGGTGATAATATGGAGGTAATACGAGTAGACTTTTTAGAAACGTAAAGTTGCTCGAATCGCGTTCTCGTCCAAGATTAGTCGGAATCCCTCAGAAATATCTGTAATACTAATATCCGCTGCATTAATAGCTCGGGTTGATGCCCCTTCTCTGCCAATTACAGCAATTCCTATTCTTGCATTTTTCAAACATTTCACGTCATTGTTACCATTTCCTATAACAATAGTGTTTTCTGGGCGGAGTTCGTTCAAAATGTTCATTTTGGCATCTTGTTCATTTATATTATTCTGCGTTTGTTTGAAATGAACATCTAATTCTTTTGCAATCTTTGCCAAATCTCCTCGCGTATTCGCAGACACAATATAAATTTTAAAAAATTTTTTTAATTCCCTGATATAATCTTTTATATCGGCGCGTAATTCTCCATAGAAATTAATGGTGCCATTCAAATCTAAGAATAGATTATCAATAACACACTCACCGAATCCGGGAATTGAATATATTTTCATTATCCTCACTTCTTTCTTATACTTATTTCTGATTGTTTATTATTCTGATAACTATTGTTTTTATCTCAAAGCGTGTAATTTTAAATCTAATTTCATGAGTGGCAGAATCATATTTTAGCTCCTCATTTAACTGTTCTGTTTTCAAGAAGCGATCTCCTTCAAGCAGATCTGCGTTATACACTTTAACAGCATTATCTTTTCCTATTAAATCGGGATGAATGAACAAAGTTCCAGAATCATCTTTGCCTATAAATTCAAATAAACGAATAACTAACCCATTTTTTTTTCCAAATATGGGTTTGATCGTCGATATTCTGACATGATCTAGGGAGCAATCAATTAAATTTTGAAATTTATCGAATTCCTTAGGCATTTTGATTTTCTTCTTCAATTTAATGGGATGGTCAGTGAAATTAAAGAATTTTTGATATACTTTTGCTTGTATCCAGTTTCCTCTGTGAGGATATATCGCCCAAACAATTCGATGTTTTCCTAAATCTTTTATTTCTTTTCGTTTATCTTTTGAAATTGCACCGATTTCTCGTAATTTATTATCGGGACAATCTGTTGGTATATTCATGAAATCATCCGGTTTACCATACAATGGTGCTTTTTTGAGAGACATGCCAAACTGGGTGCCATCGACATGAAATCCGTATCGATTTTCGCACATTATTGATAGTCCATGTGAACCATCTGATAAGCTTATAAATTTTTGACCAGGAAACTCCCAGCGTCCCCTTTCTAAAGGTGTTCTTGGTTTAGTTGGACGATCAATGACACCATATGCTAGACCTGTGGTAATTTTATCATTTTTGATATTTGTATCAAATTCAACACGTAACAATTTCCGATATTCTTGATAATCTAAATCGAGTTTGACAATGATATAAGGCAAAGCATCGTTTATAATATAAGAAAGCGTTGCCGTAGATTCATTAATTGCAATTTTAAATGCTAGTTCAACGTCCGTCTTATGCATTGCTGGTGATATAATATTTATGTTATTAATCTCTATTGTATTTAATTGTTTTTCTCTGTAATTGGGGTCTAAATTCCAAGCATCATTTGAATTCGGTTCATCTACATATATTTTTAACACATTGAGACCATCAGCTTTTCTATCAGAAAAATCAAAATCACTATCGTCTCGTGTTAATTTTAGACTCGAAATATTTGCAGTTTCTTTATTTATGGTAACTTTTAGTGAGGAAGAAGTAATCTGCACTGATATTTCTTCATTTTTTAGGTCTATGTCTTTATAGTTATTGGTATTTTCTTCTGCTTCTTGTTCTGAGATACATTGAAAACCGATTCCTTTAGGTTTTTCGACAATGTGATAATTGAAATCTTTGAAATCTTTGAAATTCTCATCATCCATATACATTACATGATTGTTTATGACTCTATCAAAATAGACTATCTTGCCAGCCCAGTGGTTGGGGAAAAAGAATAGACAATCACTCTCGGCTTTTTTCGGCTTTTCCACGTTCTTTGAAATCTCTTCTGATAAACTGTCTTTTAGGATGCCCATTGCATTAAAAACATATTGATAATCTTCATCAGCATCTAAATATACTTCTTCAATACTACTACCCGGTAATATATCGTGAAATTGATTAAACAACAATTTCTTCCAGCAGTCATCGAATGTCTCAATCGGAAATTGAATGAAATTACAAATAGAAGCATTCGGAAGAAAGATACTGCTACAAATGCTCAGTTTTTCCATTTTCGGGAGGAGAGTTTCGCACATTCGATTTTGCTTTTTTGCGCGATAGAGAGTTGTTTGGCATCCTCGATGTACTTCCAGATATAATTCATCTTTCCAAACAGGTAGCCTTTTGCCGTATTTTTTCTCAATTAGTTTAAAATATAATGCCGCTTTTACAAATTTCCAACCCTTACTTTCTGTAAGATTAACGGGTATTAATAATTCAGCAAGTAATGGTCCTCCGCCACCATCGCCCTCTCCATACCACCATCCAAAATCCCTAATATATTCTTTTCCCCGTATATCATTCTTTCCGAAATCAAACGCATAATTGTATATCGGTGACGATTCCTTGTTAGGGATTAAGCTGGCTTTGTTAGCGTATAACCCCACGCGTTCTAATGCTCTAAATCCTTGCTGAAAATTATGTGCAAGAATTCGCGATCCATCGGGACCTTCCCAATGGAAAAGTGCAAAGGGAAATTCATGTTCATGATTCCAAGTAAGTTTGGTAGTGTGGAAATACGGAGAACCTGATTTCAAGAAAATTTGCGGATAAGACCAAGTAAAACCGAAAGAGTCTGGCACCCAAGCAACCAAAGAATATTTTCCAAACTTTTTTATATAATATTTTTGCCCGTATAAACGCTGTCGAACCAGTGATTCGCCATCAGGAACATTGCCGTCAGGTTCAACCCACATTCCTCCTACAATATCCCATCTGTTATTCTTCACATATCTCTTTAATTTCTCAAAAAGAATGGGATATGCTCGTTCAAAATACTCATAATGTGCGGGTGCAGGTGCGGAAAACATAAATTTATCGAATTCATCAATATGTTTCAATGCATTTCCGAAGGTTTTTCGGATTTTCTTTTTCGTCCATGGCCAAGTCCAATTCCAAGCAGTATCGAGATGTGATTGTCCGATAGCGAAGTATCTATATAGATTAGGATCATAATTGTTTACCTTTCCATAAAACGGAAAAATTAAATTCAGCAAACCTCGCATAATGCGAATTCTATGGAGAACTCTGAATAAAATTTCCGCATTTTTGCTGAAAATAAAATCTTCTGACATCATTACCTCGCTCTTTCAAAGTTCAATTTGAAAATTACTAAGATAATGATGATTGAAACTAGTAAACTAACAAACATTATAATACGCATTGAACCCAACCAATCAAAAACTGGAATGTAATGATTAACGAAGAGATAGATCAACCCCCAAACCACAACATTTACCAAAATCCCAAATAAACAATTGAGATTCTTGGGTAATGGGGGAAATTTTATTTTTCCTATAAATACAAGAACGTAAAAAACAAACCCCACGGCTATCAATGTATATGGAATATAGGGTAAATAGGGATTCGAATATATTTTTTCTAACCTTGATGCCATTCCGCCACAGAAACCATACGCAAATAACCCAGCAAAGATTAAAAGAAATGTAAATAAGTCTTTGTGTTTCATATCGAAAAGATTATTGTCCAAATTTATACGCTGTTGAAGTTCTATATCTTTCCCGTTCTTTCTATTATGATTTTTTCGACTATGAGAAAGGAGCATAGCTATTGTTAACCCGCCTGCTATAAATCCGGTAGAATATTCCCAAAGACTCCATCCAGGCAACCATTCAGGTGGATTTGGTATCGATTCTCTCCATAATCCTCCAAAATTAATGAAAAGAAAGATATCTGAAACAGTAATGGCAAAACCAAAAATCAAATTGATTTTCATCATCAAACTTGATGCGACCTTGTCCTTTATTCCGTATTTCATATAAAGCCACGCCCCGATCGCACCTAAACAAGACGCAAGATTGGATACCATTGCAGCATAATTTCGCCCTCCAGCTATTCCCTCATACCATATTTGGTCCTTAAAATGAGCTAGATAAGCATGCCAAGGTATCATATCATATCCTTCAGTAACTAATCCATCGACAAATAACTCAAAAGCATTTGGAGCGATAAATGGTATGATCAAATGGCATAGAAAAAATTCTCCCACATATCTAAAAAGAACATAAAATATAGCAATTTTGATAAATCCTTTAAAATCGTATTCTGGTTTGGAAAATAAGATTCCAATAAGTATTGCCCAGAGCGGAACCCATCCAAATCCGACTAAGAACATCGCAAAGATTCCAGATAATGGATTAATTCGAATATCATAACCAGCAACATAATTTGGCTCTAAGCGTTCAATAGATCTAAGGACGCCAGTGATTTGTCCATTTATTGTCCCCCAACCATTAGCGGTAACCGCCATTAATAAGACCATAAATCCAATAATCGTAGGACTAATATTTTTCTCTTCACCCCATATGAAAAAGACTATAAGAGTCAAAACCATTCCCGGTATCAACATACCGTTCATTCCACCAAATCCAGATTCTCCTCGCATCCGCCATGCAAGCCCTGTTGCAAGAGCCGCGAGAATTACATTTAAAAAGAAGTTAAGGTTTGTTTCTTTAAACTCAAACTTAAATAGACTGTCATTGTTGCCATTATCTTTTTGCGTCATAAACATTTGTTTTAATACAAAATTCAATATAAACCTCATCAATGCAAGGAATAGGAAGTAAATTCAAACTAACTTTAATTGCATTGAATTTTGTCGGGGAATTATTTGCGGAGAAATATTCTAGGAAAACAATTTTTATAAAGAATCAATTTGATAAGTATATTTTCTCAATTCTTTAATGAAATATTTATTTAAATAGATAACTAAGAAATGATTATAGAAAACCAAAAACGAAAAACCAAAATCACGTGAAGACAAATGAAATACTACAACCAGAAATTATCGCAAATTTACCAAGATCTGCAGACAGACCCTGAACAAGGACTATCATCTGGGCAAGCGACATCTCGGCTAAAACGGGACGGACCTAATGAAATACCTAAAGTTTCCCGAGGATTTATTCGTATATATCTTGCACCATTATTCAATTCTTTAATTCTTATCTATTTAATTGGTGCATTATTGATGTACATTTTTACGAGGGTTCAAGGTCAAGGATCTCTCAGTGATATCTATACAACACTGGCTATTGTAGCCGTAAATATGTTGGTTGCTATCTTTCAACAGTTTCGTGCAACTAAAAAACTAAAAGCACTGCAAGAATTAACTGCCCCAACAACAACTGTTATCAGGAATGGGGGAGAACGCATTCCTATAAAAACGAAAGAAGTGGTAGTTGGAGATATTCTCGATTTACAACAAGGAGACAAGATTCCGGCTGACGCCAGATTGATAGTAGCTGCCAATCTTGAAGTTAATGAAGCTTCATTAACTGGAGAAAGTACACCTTCCCAAAAAATAGTAGGACCTTTAGTGAATGAAAAAGTGCCTGTTGGAGATCGTGAAAATATGGTATTTTTCGGGACTTATGTAACAAGAGGTACTGGTAGAGCGATTGTAGTCAAAACGGGCGCGAATACCGAAATCGGAAAAATCTCCACAGGTCTAAAAGAAGCGAGTACAAGTGATATTCCAATTCAGAAAAAAATGAATCGGTTTGGTCTATGGTTAGGAGGCATATTAGCAATACTTTGGGTAGTGATAGCATTATTTACTTGGATTCTAAGTGGTGAAACTAATATTGCTAAATCGCTGGAAGCAACGATGGATATGATGCCTATAAACATTCCCCTATTATCTGCAATCGTAATGATCACTGGGGTTTTATCCATGGCTAAATATGGGGTCATAATCCGCGATTTAACAAGTGTTGACAGTCTGGGGCGTATATCTATTGTTTGTTCTGATAAAACAGGTACTTTAACAGAAAGTAAAATGTTTGTAGAAAACGTGCGTGTGTATGAGAGAATTTATCACATCACTGGTAACGGATATAGACCCGAAGGAAAGTTTCACTGGATAAAATCGGATAATAATTCAGAAGAAGTGAAAGATCTAGAAGAACATTCTGCGCTTAAAAAATTATTAATTGCAGCTTTTCTCAACAATAATGCCTCTATTCGCAAAAAAGATATTGAAATAGATAAGAAAGTCATTGAAAATTGGATTACGGTAGGTTCTCCGACTGAAGGCGCATTAGTTACATTATATAAAAAAATTATGGATGATAATGCCGTCAGTGATCATAAATTAGTTAAAGAATTTCCATTTGATTCTCAGATAAAGCGAATGTCGAAAGTTTTTGAAAAAGAGGGAATTCCAGAAAAATATGTTGTATATTCTAAAGGCGCTTCCAAATCAATCATTCAATTATGTTCAAAAGTACTAAAAGGTACAGACGTTATCGAATTTTATGATGGGCTTAAACAAGAAGTCTATAATGATATTAATAATCATGCTGAACAAGGATATAGAGTGCTCAGTATCGCTTACAAAGAGATTGATAAAATACCGCTGGATTCTGATTCCAGCAGATTCTCCATAGAATCTAATTTAGTTTATTTAGGTTTCGTAACAATCGTTGATCCCCCCCGGGAAGGTGTCAAAGATTCTGTTCAAGAATGTTACAATGCTGGTGTGGATGTGGTTATGATAACAGGTGATTCTCCTAAGACGGCTAAAGCTATAGCGAAACAG
>WJKO01000793.1 GCA_014729055.1 Promethearchaeota archaeon
GATATTTTGATTAACGAGATCTTGTTCAAAAAATGGATTAGAACCATCAAAAATTATACTATCTGAACCTGTCGTTATTAAACCGCTTGAATCCCGAATCTTTACAATAATATATTGTACACCATTAGATTTCGGGATGATCCATTCGAAATTCTCTTCATATGGTAGCCAATTGGAAAACTCTAATCCGTCAGTAGAAATGCAAAATGATTTTAGTTCCAAATTATCGAGAGCATCAAGGTTGATAGAAACCCGTGCGTTGTTAGTGTATGAATCTCCATTGTTGATCTGAATTGAATAAATTTCAGGTGGATTATCATCATACCATTGCTCTAAAAATATTGGCCATATCGTCTCGGTTACAAATCGCCCACTCGTAAAATAATCATTATCAAAATCACTAGGGTCGTTTGGAAAATATATGGAAAGACCGTGAGCGAAATCACAAGTGGGTGTATGGCGTTCCTTAATGATAAATGATTCATCTCTTCCTCCCGAGAGCCCTAATATATCATGAATACTATCTGCGGCATCTTGGATCGAGTTTTCTGGGACTTGCGACATTTCAGCAATTAAATTATATAGATCTAAAATTCTGTCGACCTGTCCACTGTATGGACCGATGAAATAAGGAAGAGTATCCCTGATATCACGAAACTCTTCCCGATAATTATGCATATTGTTTATTAAACTATATGAGAATTCTTCAAAGACATTATGGAGATCGTCAATCAGAGATAAATTGTAAGCAGCTATAGATGTCGTAACGTGATTAGCGTTATCATTAAGAGTTGCTAATTCAACCATTTTTTTGGCAAACTCAAATGAGGTTATGGATGGGTCACTCGCTAAGAGATCAAATATACCTGTTCCACTAAATGTATGATAAGGCCATGTATTGGTCCATCCTACTGATTCTGCACTGACTTGATAGTTGACGTAAGGTGATAACTCATAAGCGACCTCAATTGCCCCCATAAGGCAATCATCCATAAGTAAGATATCAATACAATCATCGTTGATAGAATTATAAGCAGAAAGACCTGTGGAAATTTCATGAAGATCCAAAACATCGTTACTTGAAGAAGAATCAAAGCAGCATCCTAACCATGTTGCCCCATGGTTCTCTAAGATAAGAATATGTCTATTTGCTTTAAATCTTTGGGACGCCCAATTAATAAAATCAACAAATGTTGTTTCAGCACCCATGTTGATCTCGCCCAAAGAGCCAACGCTGTTTTCAACGGTTGGATCTAGTCCCTTCTCAATATAGAAACGCTCGCAACCATTCCAATCACCATATCTACTATCATAACCGTCAATCCTATCGATCTGCGAGATAAAGGTTATTTCCGAAGAAGAACCGATGCACTTTAAATCATTATAATCGTCTAAACAATAAGATTCTAAGTTATTATCTGCACACTGATATGCTAACACTAAGAACTCAGGAATAACTACCTCGATCTGAGTTGAAAGATGATTATTTAATTCACTAAGCTCTGATATTTGATTGAAGGGATCTACAATTACTTCTACAGTATGTGTTCCCTCGTCAGAAACGAAGGTACCATCGAACTCCACAGATATGTCTTCTAAACCAGAAAGACTTGAATAGTATTGCCTCCACACCCGTTCTTCATCTATGTATATATCCATATAAAAACCTGATCCAACAGCTACGGGGGCATTATTAACAATTTCTACGGAAATGACAATGGGCTGCCCAGATGAAAACTCAGATTTCTGATTTAACATTAAATCTGAAGTATATAGATGTTGAGGTATCAGATCAGGGGAGTTATATACTGCAAAGGACTGATCAGTAACATCAAAAGCACTAACACCCAAAGAATCCATAACTTCTACCTTGACCCAAACAGAATGTTCATCGATTCCCTCTGAATTCCAAATAATTGACCACCCATCATCTGGATTTTCATCAATACCGATTTCATACCATACTGAATCATCAACAGAATAAAGGAATTTTAAGCATTCAATATCACCGTCTTCGTCAGAAGCGTCGACATTGATAGTAATACTGCCAGATAAGATTTCATTACCATTGGGAAAACTAACAGAGCAATACGGTATATGGTTTCTATTAATTCCATGTTCATAATAAAGTTTAATAATAGCTGATCTATAATTTTCTTCATAGTAGTTATTAAAACCAGATTTGAAATCGTCGATGTTATGCGGATGGTTATAATATATATTCCCAGGCTCGGGATCGTATTCTGTCATTATCCACCAAATCGGAGTAAAGCCTAGACTTAATATATCTCCAATTGAATCACCATTTACATCATCATTTCTTGGATCATAAATATCATATAAAATGCCCCCGATTGCACCTTCAACGTCCGAATGGTCAGAACTTCCAGAAAACCAAGTGGATTCTAAATTTATAAACAGGTCTGCGTTTAATCTGGCATCAGAGAAGATATAGTAGTAATGCGGATTCTGATGATATTGAAGCCAGAAGTTATTATCCCGCATATAAAAATAATGTCTAACCATTCCAGAAAAAGCATGAGCGAATCCTTCACTGAATGCAGTTTCTGGATTTTCATGGGAATTCCAGTAATGACCGTCTCCTTGATAATCTATATTTAATTCTCCACGACCACCATATTTTTGATGTATAAAATAGCCGTATGTGGTTAATATAACGGAATCATCTAATTCATCTCCCGAATCAAATTCTCCACCACTAATATGAATAGTATCTTGGCCATCATAATAACTACAGCCCTTAGAAGAAATATAATCTTTATAGTAGACGACGAAAACCTTTGGCGGGGCTTCCCCGGAATTAAAATCACAGATAAACCAATTACCGTCTAAAATCCTATGATAGATATTCCATGCACCTAAATTTTCCTCACTCTGGTCAAAATTGACGTCGAAATTAATATTCGGGGAATCAGAATAGATCATAGGGCTTTGGAAGCAATGGCTATTCTGTAAAAGACCGCCTGTATGAACTTTGACAGCATCACAATCACTATATATCTTTAAAAACAGATTTCGCTGATCTATACCACTTAAAAAATTAAACTCATAATTACCTTCTGAATCAGTCCAAGTGGAAGCCACAGCCCACAAACCTCCCTCGGCATATATCTCAACAGTAGCAAACCTTATAGGCTGATATTCTTCTGCATTTTCATTATAATATTTTAAACTACCGGAGATTGAAACAGGACCTTGAAAATCAACATGCAAGCCAAAACCTATACGAGAACCCTCACTAACATAATCAATTAATGAACCATAATACCATGATGATGTTTCTTCATCATACCATCGATAGTCAATTTTATGATTGCGATTGCCAGCAATATAATAATTTTGGCTAGGCATTGAACATGAACCAGCAGGTGCATCTAAATTCCAGTTATAACCTGATCCATCAATGCTAAATTCCACCGTAGCATCTTGATTATCGGAATTGTCAATATAGACGAATAAAGATGTAACCCCCATATTTTCTGACCTTTCATTGTCATTTTCATTTGTTTCCAACACATCATTGTTTGCATCGACGATTATTTTAATGTGTTTTAAGCCTGCAGCTAATTGAATATAGGAAGTATAAAACTCGCGTGTATATCCACTACGAAGTTCATCGATATCTGAATAGCTATGATAGATTCCATCAATAAATAGTTTCGAACGGATTTCTTTTTCTAAGTCTCCATCACCCGTATTTTTTATACGGAACCAAATCTTCTTTCCAGATTCAAGGCTTGTATCCCACCAGATATCCTCCACAACTAAGTTAACTCCTTTAAAATAAAATGTTTCCCACTTCCAGTTATTCTGGGTATTGGATTCATCTACTCGGTTATTATAGTCTGCATGGGCTTCTAAAATATGATTTCCTGGTGCAATCGCAGACGTCACCTTATATATAGTGGTAGACAAACCCGATCCCAAGCTATCAATATAGACGTTACCTAAATCCTTTTCTTGTCCGTAATTTCCTCTATAATCGCTAAGGAATTTTACGTAAAAGGATGAGGCAGTACTTCCTCCTTGATTTTTAATTACGGCGGATATAGTTACAATATGATCTCCTGTTGGATTGACAGATAGACTGAGTTCTTCAATAATTATATCGGGTTTGCTTTTTACAGTGAGTTCATTAGATTTGACCTTTGTATCCCAGATCCTATTCCCATTCGAAGTATCACCTGGGTTCCCAGACCACAAACCATAATGTAAATCATAAACGCCAGAAGGGGCATCAGAAGGAATATTAAATTCTCGGGAATGAAAAGAATAACCACTTGGAACATTAACGATAACATCATTTGACGAATCATCAATATAATTAGAATGATACAAACTCGCACCTAATCCAACTGAAATAGAGAATGGTGTCGGATTGTGGATTTGATAATTGAGAGTAACGGTTTCACCTGGCCAAACTGAAGAAGTAGAAAGATAACAACTTTCGATCGTAATATCGGCAGAAACAAGCTTGATATCATCCAATGCGACACCATAATCACTACAAATCGAGTAGTCAGAGAAGAAATTGAAACCAAATGCAGCTTGAGAATGCATATATTGTGTTGGAAAACGCCAATAATACCGATTCCAACTTGTTGAAGAACCTTGCAGCTTATTAGAATAATCAATTGCCCAACTCGAACTTGTTGTATAAAAGCGAGGAGCCAAATAATCATATGGAGATTCTGTTTCATACCAAGCGTAGAAATCAATATATGCAAGATCTTGTGCGCTTAAATCGATAACTCGATTACGTAAAAGGAAACTATTCTGATTGTCATCATAGTTTTGAAGATCCCGATTATAACCACCGTAGTAAGAATTTTGACCTTCTTGAGCACACCAAACAGACCAAGAACCACCATTGGCTTTTCTATCTGTAATACCAAAGTAATCTTGACCACTTTGATCATTCCAATCACCAACGTGCCAATCTCCGAGACCTAAGAGCCAAGCCCATTCAAAATCCTCTGAGAATATGGTAGAAATCGAACCAGAACTTGCCAATGATTCATTTTTTAAGATCGGAACTGGATAACTTTCTTCACTAACTGTGTCAGAATTAATTTCATTTCGAATATCTTCTTTATTATCATGGCTAAAGTTTTTAGTGTCAATAATATCTAAACCTAAAAATCCGGCACTAATACTAACACAAAAAACAACTAATATTAAGATCCTTGTTTTTTTTGACATGATCTTAGTTTTCTCCTTTTTTAAGATGAATAATTTTGTCATTATATAACTTTAGGGGTTAGTAGGTATTTATAACTTTCGATCGAAATGATATATAAGTTCATCTATTAATATAACTGATTATTTGATAAACTATAGCAAGTATATGAAAAAAATACAAGAAATAGTAAAAACTAATAGTTAACATTTTTGTGAAACGTATTCAACCCACATTATCGACGAAAACCGATAAAAACCATTAAAATTTAAGTGATTAATTTATTATAAAAACCTAGAAAGAAGAAAAAAAAATAAGATTTTAATATACATACATACATACTTACATACGTTGATTAATTATATTTAAAACTTAATGAGGAATAAAAAATGGGAAAAATAAGTGTGATGTCTCAAATTAGTTCTAATAAAATAGAAGATTTCAAAGACACATTAGACTTTTATAAAGATAGTGAGGTTAAATATATGGTTTTAACTAGTATGCGACCAATAACTGTTACATACTTGCATTTATATATATTGAAAATATTATCGGATTTATCAAAATATTTTAGAATATTCATAATAGTGGATGATATTTATATAAAAAAACATGAAATCTTCCAGAATGAGATTAATTCGCTAGATATAGACCCAAATGATTGGATTGATGATATTATTAATAAAATAATGGGGACCCTAAGAGTATTGGGTGTTGAAAATGTGAATGAGCGGATTATTGTTAAGCTATATTCTGAAATACAGTTCAAGATTTATAATAACTTCTCATTTTCTAATTGGTATGAAATACTAAAAGACTTTTCCAGAAATGAAATAAAAGAATATATTGAAAACTCGCATTCAAATCCTATGATAAAATTTGTCAATTCAGGATTTGAGGTATTATTGATAAATAATTTTTCGTCAATATTCCCTGAATATAAAGACAATCCGATTAAGTTTTATTTGTCAGGAAAACCTGATCCAATTCCTTTAGGGAAAGAGATAATTCATCTTTATACCCCAAACTTTCCCAACTTTAGTATAGATGGAAGATACATAGATATAGATTTTGAATATAGTCAAATATATTCCTATATTCACCATTTTTTCAAAAAATATAAAGAACAAGTGGAAGGCATTAAATCGAACGATGCAGAAGTTCTTAAAAAATATCAATTAGACATCACACCACATATAAAATTAGAACAACTTAGCACCTTCTATAACTACTTTATACCTTACTTTTTAGATGATTATGAGCAGATAGAATTTAAACTAGATACTGAAGAACCAGATTTTTTTACTAATGAAAGAGTTAATCGCGTAACTAAAGTATTATCTAAAAATTTACATTATATTTGCTCTTTAAATTGGATTAAAGTAAAAAAAGAGGCAGAATTTAACAAATAAACGGGAAAACTTATAGAAATTGAAAATTTTGCAAATTTAGAAAAAATAAAAAGACTATTCACAGAAGTTAAGTTAAAGATCTTAAAACTTTGCGATGGGACAAGAACTCAAAAAAATATCAGTGAATTAACTGGATTTTATAAATCTACTATTAGCAATACAATTAGTGAGTTTGAGGATGCACACATAATTAAAAAAGTCGACAACAAGTTTCCAAAATTCTTAGGAAAAAAAATAATGATTGATTTTGATCTTATCTTTAAATATTTAGAATAAGAAAAGCTATTATGATAAACCACTTATATCATAATTTATTAAGCGATTCTAGCTTTAATAAATTGAATCCGTTAATAATCGGAAGTTTTGCGATTCAATATTATACTGGTTTTTATAGAGAAGTTAACGATATTGATTTGGTTTGTAAACAAAATGCAATTCAACAAATTCAAGATATAATATTAAATCACAATTTTCGATTAAATGAAAACTTCCCACTTAACAAGTTCTGTATGGAATATCAATCAAGTGATGATTCTGCATTGATTCATTTAGTAGCAGATAAATTATCAATATTAAACGAGAATTACACGAAAGAACAATTTGCGTATGATTTTTGTGTTTATTTCAACGATTGCGAGAATTTTAAAAAAGAATTTATTATTGATAACCATCAATATCAAATTCTAATTCCCAAAATTGAAGATCTGATTGTGATGAAATTCTTACCCATATTATATTCTAATAGCGTTGACAAACAATTTTCAAAAAAACATATCCAAGATCTCGAAATCTTGATTAATAAATGTTCCGAAATAGACGAAGAATACTACAAAGAAAGAATAAGATCTGAGAGAAATATCATTAAACGGATTAAAATGAATTACGAACACTATAACGACACAATTAGAAAGTTTTTGGAAAAACACAATATTTGTTGAAATCATCCCTTTACGCTAAATATGCATATATTGCTGCGATATTACCACTTTATGTTTTTAAATGTTATAATCTCCTTTCTTCTAATGCGGATTGTACCATCGGATACATTAAATAAATTAGATACGTCTTTGCAAGATATTGTACGTTGTACTA
>WJKO01000794.1 GCA_014729055.1 Promethearchaeota archaeon
GAAGAGAGTACAATAAAGGGTATTTTCAGTAATCTCGTAAAAAGAGATTCTCATATGATTGAAAATTTGGAATCTTGTATTAAAGAAAAGAATAATTTACTTGAAGAAAGTCTTGAGAAACAAGGCATTGATACGATAAAAAATATTAAAGAAATTGTAAAACAAATTGCTGCTGAAGATAAAAATTATCCCCGAATCTCGGTTAATTCATATCAAAATATGATTTCCAGATTACGAGACTATTTTCAGGAAAAATACGATGAAAGAAGCCAACGATACGAAACTCTTTTTAAAGAGCGATTCGGCAGTAGTTTCAAAAACATTGATTCTATGTTAGAGAATTTAGAGGAAATAATAGATAATCACAAAGATGCTCAAGAAAAGCATATCTCAGATATACAGAATAAAAACACAGAAAAGGTCCAAGATTTAAAGGAAACCCTTGAACTTCAATTAAAAGAACTAAGCGATAGAATTGAATCCGATATTAAATCATTACTACGGGCTAATAAGGAGATTTTAGGCAAGATTGTTGTGCAGTATGCACAATTTGGAAATGATACGAGTAATATATCCGAAGAAATTCAGAAGACTATTATTAAATTGTCAATGGATTTCATAAAGAAGATGCAAAAATGATTATAAATCTCTAAGATTTTGAGATCTTTATGATTTTAAGGTCTTTAAGAAAAATAGATAAATTTATGTCTTATAAAATATGTAAAATTCACGATCTAAATACTTGGAATGAACGTCAAACAATCGGTCATTTCGAGTTTGCAATCTAAGATTTTTATTTGATTTTTCTGGTATCTCCTTCGTGTCTAATAGAGAATAATATCTAAACCCATAATTTTCTGCAATTTTATTGAGTCCAATTCTTATTTTTCCTCCATCTAGAGTATCTATTGCAGGTGCAACTACGCATATTCTTCCTTTTTCCTTTAATAGATCTTTCGATATTCTGAATAGGTGTTCATAATTAGGGATTACGTTTTCATCTATATGTTCTTTGATCTTGTTATATTTAGGCAGAGTTCTAAAAAAAGGGAGCAAGATAGGTTCCGTAACAATACCATTAAATTTAGTATTGCTAAATCGATCTAGTAAATCTGCAACTTCACAATTGACTATTGAGGATTTAAAATCGACTTTTGTTGGTTTTTCAAGGTATTGCTTTACCCACTTTAAGTTTTTCCTCGTACCATCAACCATTTTGGAGTCCTTATCAGCCCCGTACACTTTAATGCCCAAAATATAAGCAAAAATCAAAATTGTACCTGAACCACAGAAGGGATCCAGCAATTTCGTTGAATGAAATGGTTTTTTTAAATTTACAAAATTTATCATCATTTTAGCGAACTTCGGTGGAATTAACGCTTCCTTAAAAATGAAAGGACGTTCTTCATCAATCATTTTCATTTCGTTTGAGTTTGATACATTAAGAACATAACCTATATACATACCTTCCTCTGTCAATGTATAGACTATTTCCTTCTTTGTTGGTAGAAATAACTCATATTTCATAAAATGATGAGGAAATATTGGATTTAAAGTCCCATTCTTGATCTTATCCTCGGGATATCTGTAATATATTGCGTTCTTTGCTCCTTTTTCCTTTAAATATTGAACCCAGAACTTATTAGCAAATTGTAGAAAATGATTAGTGAGAATTTTATAATAATCAGAACTGAATTCCACAGGATATACCGAATTTGCTACGAAATACTTTCCCTTTTTATCGATTCGTACGAAAATATAATAAGAGCAATCACTTAAATATTCTTTTACAGTTCTTCTCGCATCTATCATAACGCCAGGATGAACCTCGCCTGAGATATCCGGAGGAAATGCTTCTGTAAAGGTATTATAATCTATGAACTCTACCATTTTGCATATTTTTTGAGTACCTCCAAGCATAAACTGTAATTCAGCTATGTTGTACTCACTAATTTCCCCGCGATTAAATTGAACAATTGCAACACAAGCAGAATAATCTGTTATCTGCCCTTTATATTCGTCTCTTTTTAGGACTTCATTGATCTCAGCCAGACTTAAGTGCCAATTACTCCCTAATATAAAAATATATTTATACAATCACATCATCAAAAAAAGTTATTAAAGAATTCAGAAAAATATTTGCTTTTTTAATATTTCATGATATTTAGCGCATCTGCTCTCTATGTCTGTTGTTTTTCGTCTATTCTTCATCTTCATCTGTAAGTTTAGCTAAGTCCGTCATTAAATCTTCAAAAGTCTTAGCTTCTTCTTCTGAACGTTCTTCTGATTCCTCTGTTAGTTCGAGAATTTCATCTTCTAATGTCTCCAATGTCTCTTGCTTTTCTTCCTCTTTCTTCTGTTCCTTTTCCAGTTCCTTCTTAAGTCGTTCTTCTCTGAGCTTTTTTAATTTCTCACGGCGTTCTTCTGTTTCTTTTAAAACCATCTTGTAATTATCCTTAAAATATTTAATCGCAAAATTAACCATATCACTGACTTTTGACCATTCTTTTGATTGTACAATTTTTTCCATCCACAAATAGAGACTCATGTTGATGGGAACACTCAATATTTTATGCTCCAAGCCAAAACTATCTTCATCAACGCCTGAATAGGATAACCAATTTAACATATTTGCAATCAGAATATTATTATCCAAAGCATTGAAACCATAGAATGCACTTAGAGACGAGAATATCGATGCATTTCCAAGGGCAACAACTCTTCCCTTATAATAATTAATTGCACAAAGAATGGCTCGTCTTGGTGCATCAATCTCTTCATATTGTTCACCATTCCAGAAGTTACTAAAAGAATTCAGACTACTTTTTGCTAACGTATGAATTGCAATATTCTCATCTGCTTCTATACTTTCGTCAATATCTAAACTACATCCTGAAGAATGAACAAAATGTTCTACATCCTTCGTAATAAAATGAGGCTCAAGGTTTTTTATCAAGATCTTATCTTGTTTCTTGATAAAAGATACGCTATCCGATAGCTTATCGGGATTAAATCTAAATCCAAATTTGTCCGTCAGATCATTTAGATTGACTTCATTCTCATAGTCTCCGCCTTCATCACTAATAATAAGCAGTCCCCCGCCCTCTCTTACATATTTTTCGATGGCATCTATCTCCTCAATCTCGAAATATGATTGATAGGGATTTCCCACGATAAACATATCATAATTCTCTAATTTTTCTTTGGTAATTCCTTGTTTAATTTGCCCAATCTTGAAGCCACTACCAAAAAGATATGCTACAAAGTCATTGTAAGAAGAACTTTCGATTACGAGCTTATTGTTGTGAGA
>WJKO01000795.1 GCA_014729055.1 Promethearchaeota archaeon
ATGTAAGGGAGCCTATACTCTCCGGGAGAGAGGTTAACTTATTATTTTGCAAATATAGCTTTGTGAGTGATGTAAGGGAGCCTATACTGTCCGGGAGAGATGACAATTTATTTTCATGCAAATATAGTTTCTCGAGTGATGTAAGAGAGCCTATACTCTCCGGGAGAGACGATAACTTATTATTATACAAATATAGTTCTTTGAGTGATTTTAGGGATCCTATACTGTCCGGGAGAGAGGATAAATTATTATTCCACAAAGATAGTGTTTCGAGCGATGTTAGGGATCTCTCAAATTATCAGAAAAGTGTTAAAATAGAATCCGAACTGTATCGTTATTATATCTCTTAATCAGACCTTTCCTAATCAACCTCTTAATGGCGTTATCAAATGTTGTTCTTTTCCCTTTAACTTTAGTGGCATAGAGTTCATTGATCGTTTGCTGTTCTTTAAGACAGAGCGCTATTAATATTTTGATCTCAGTATTTCTGGAAAGCTGCAATAGCGCTTCTAATCTGTTGGTAAAGTCATGTTCCATACCTTTTAAGTCAGAGATTTCGTTAGCAAATTTTAGCATTACTTGCTCTCGAACATTAATTATACTACAACTTAAGTCATAAATATTCTGAATCTCCTGTTGAATTTCTTCTTCTGCAAGGTCTCGGAGGAATAATCCGTCTAGTTGACGTATGATCTCGTAATAATCCTGCCCATCCTCTCGCATCTCTAAGAAAAGGGCTATTATCTTCTTATGCTCATCGTTATAAAAGGAAAGGATATTAATCGTATCATCCTTGTTTGTGAGAATCGAACTGATAAAATTATGGGAAATAGTGAGATTTTGAATATATTTATCATCAACTTCGAATTCATCTGGATATTTGAACCAGACTCCTCCCCCTTCGAATTCATCAAATTCAATAATTACGATCCCTTTCGGCATATTCTCAATATCTTTTATGGATTAAGTAAATATTAAACTATTCATAAGATCTCAATAACATAGATCAGATATTCTGATGAATCGAAAAAATAACACGTACTGATTGAAATGAGATTGATAGATGTTCATAGTCACTTGGAATGGCCGGACTTTAAAGGCAAATTAGGCGGAGTAAAGGAAAGAGCTAATGCCAACAATGTTATAGCTGCGATTTCCTCCTCAGTTATGGCAAAAAGTGCACAAGAAGTCTTAGATATTCAAAAAGAATTTAAAGGCTTTATTTTTGCTTGCTGTGGTTTTGCGCCTGCGGAATTCAAAAAACATCCTCAAAGTGTAGAAGATTTCATAAAATTTTCAAAGGATCATGCAGATGAATTCCTTGCACTTGGTGAAATTGGTTTAGATTATTATTGGATAAAAGATAAAGATACGCGCGATTTAGCTGAGAGGCGCTTCATAGAACTGTTGAATTTAGCAGACACATTGAATAAACCAATAGTAATCCATTGTAGGGACGCAGAAGAAAAAACAATACAATTAATTGAAGAGAACTTTCAAGGAGATAAAGTACATATGCATTGTTTCTCGGGACCTCCCGATCTAATCAAACGTGGATTAAAAAATGGTTGGATGTTTAGCGTGCCGACATCTGTTGTATCTAGAAAATATCATCAAAGGCTTGCAGATACAGTTCCTATTGATCGAATGATGTTAGAAACCGACTCTCCATTTCTATCTCCTCTACGGGGAGAAAAACGAAATGAACCAAAGAATATCGCGATAAGCGCAAAATTTATAGCAAATATGAAGAAGGTAAATTTGGAGGAATTTGCTGAATCAACAACACAAAATGCTATTGATTTTTATTCGCTGAAGAATAAAATTAGAATTGATTAATTGTGCCTGCTTATTACGTTTATATTTTAAAATGTATTGATAAAAGAGGGAATGTTAGTTATTATACAGGTTCGACTAAAGATTTGTACAAGAGATTTCGGGAGCATGAATCGGGAAAAGGTGCTAGATATACAAAAGGAAAGGATCTTGAATTAGTATATTACGAATCATATACATCGAACACTCAAGCGAGAAAAAGAGAGGCGGAAATTAAAAAATGGAAACAACAGAAGAAAATGAAATTAATTGAAAGTAAGGAATGTGATGACGATGGCTGAGAACGGCTCTAAAATCGGTTCAAAAGTAGTGAGTGAAACTAGAATCCTTATTATTTTATGCGGGTTACCAAGCTCTGGAAAAAGCACTTTAGCTCGTAGGATTGAAGAGAAGTTTGCTAATATGTTCAATAGAGAAATAACTAGCGTGGATATTGATAAGATTCGTATTGATAACTTTGGTGACAAATTCCTACCTGAGAATGAAAATCGAGTTCGATCTATCGCAAAAAAAGACGTTGACAATTATTTAATTGATGAAGTCTCAGTAATTGTGGATGATATTAATTATTACAGCAGTATGCGCCATGAATGGGTATCTCTTGCTAATAAACATAGGATTCCTTATTTCATCATTTATATTAATACGCCCTTAGAGACATGCTTAAAATGGAATAAAATTCGCGGTAGTCCAATAGACGAAATGTTGATCAGACATATTGACTTGAAATTCGATATTCCTGGTAGTAAATATAAGTGGGATGAACCGTTTCTTACTTATAATTTGGAAGAAGCAAATCTCAATACCCTCATTATGGAAATATTAAGAGAAATTTACTCATATCTACAATCAAATAATACACCCCAGAAAGATTTAAAAAAAAGTCTGCAAGGAAAAGATGCTGCTGAACAAAGCCAAATACACAAATTTGATGTTTTTACTCGTCAATTTGTTACGTATTACCAAATAACGCTTGAAAATGAACTTCAGAAATTAGGTGATAATCCCCTCCTTAATGAAATTCATTCGATTATAAGTAATTCTGATATTCTGAGTTCTAATTTTAGGGAACTTAGAAATAAGTATAAAGATGATCTGCAAAGTTTAAATCAAAAAAGACGAGAGTTTATCCATAGTCAAAACAAGATACCTAAGAAAGATATGAATACTGCCCTTATGATAAAATGGTTCGTTAAGAATTTAATTAGCGGTCTTTAATTTAAAACCGTAAAGACTTTAAACTTATATTATTTCTTCTTTTGTATGGAAGAAAAACCATCGAAGTTAGTTCTTCGTGTAGATGAAATTTCTAAACGTTCGGCTGGACGTTCGATCTGCCGAATGCCGACAGATCAGATGAAAATTTTAGGGGTGAATCCCGGGGATATCGTTGAAATAATAGGTAAAAAACACGGCGTTGCGATAGTATTTCCCAGCTCGAAGGATGTAGGAAATAAGATCATTAGGATTGATGGACTAACAAGACTTAATTGTGGTGCTACGGTGGGAGAATATGTTACAATTAAGCAAGCTCAATATCAAGTAGCTAAATACGTGAAACTAAGTTATACACAATCAAATGTGCAAATTGCAACGAATATTAAGAATTTAACAGCAGCAATGCACGGAAAACCTGTAAAAGCGGGTCATATAGTCGCTATTGTTAAACAAAATATAGCTAAGAAGAAAAAAAGTTTAGGTGGACCTTTAGAAGACCTACAAAAGATGATGGGAGGATTCTTTTCACCGCCTTCGGTTTATTTAGGTGAAGTTCGATTCATGGTCAGAGAAACAATTCCTCAAGGGATTGTCCAGATTAGAAAAAATACCGAAATTGAAATTGCTAAAGAAGTTATAGCTCCAACCGGTCACATTATTACTTATGATGATATAGGCGGATTATCGGATGTTCTTCAAAAAGTACGGGAAATGATTGAATTACCACTTAAACATCCCGAGTTATTTCAACGGGTAAATATAGATCCACCTAAAGGTGTATTATTATATGGTCCCCCTGGAACTGGAAAGACTCTGCTAGCAAGAGCCGTTTCTCAAGAAGCAAATGCACATTTCATCACTATAAATGGTCCAGAAGTAATGTCTAAATTCTATGGTGAAAGCGAACAAAATCTTAAAAAAATCTTCATTGAAGCTGAGAAGAATGCACCTTCGATTATCTTTATCGACGAAATCGACTCAATCGCACCAAAAAGAGAAAATGTAACAGGTGAAGTTGAACGCAGAGTCGTTGCTCAGTTATTAGCTGAAATGGACGGGTTGAAAGCACGTGGAAAAGTGATTGTAATTGGTGCAACTAATCGAATTGACAGTCTGGATCCAGCATTAAGGAGACCAGGGCGTTTCGACCGCGAAATTGAGTTAATGGTTCCAGATCGAGATGGAAGGAAAGAGATATTTCAGATACATACTCGGGGGATGCCATTAGCAAGCGATGTTGCGTTGGATGAATATGCAAATATTTCACATGGATTTGTTGGTGCTGATATTATGGCTGTCTGTCGAGAAGCTGCTATGAGTTCTTTAAGAAGTATTTTACCAGAGATTGATCTTGATAAACCAATTCCTTTGGAAATTCTCAATAAACTACGAATAACGGATGAACATTTCTCTGACGCTATTAAAATGGTTGAACCGAGTGCGATGAGAGAAGTGACAGTCGATATTCCAAATATAACTTGGGAAGATGTTGGCGGATTAGAATCAGTTCGACAGGAATTAATTGAAGCAGTGGAATGGCCAATTAAATATCCAGAAATATATAAGAAAGCAGGAATTCGCTCTGTTAACGGTATTATGTTATTTGGACCTCCAGGTTGCGGAAAAACCTTATTAGCAAAGGCTACCGC
>WJKO01000796.1 GCA_014729055.1 Promethearchaeota archaeon
CCACAGATACCGACAGGACGGACGTTTCCGATAACTTTAATCGTAGGATCCAAAGTCTCGCGGTCAATATCTACATTTTCAATAGATCCTTCCGCAGCTCTCATCCCAAATTGTATATGAGCACCTTCAAGAGCACTTCCAGCAGCACAAGAACCTGTAGAAAGTCCATATTTGTTTCCTATTACTAATTCACCGTTCGTTCCGATATCTATTAGTAGACTAAACTTTTCAAAATTATGGATATTAGAGGACACAGCACAACCAATGGTATCTGTACCCACATAACCGGCAATAACAGGGGGTGAATAGACATTAACATTATGGCTTAGTATTAGATGTAAATTTTCGGCAGATATATTAATCGGCGCTTTAAACACAGGAACAAAGGGAGCTTTCGCTAGATATTCTGTTGGTAGACCAAAAAACATATGATGCATACCTGTATTGCCCACAATAACAACGTCTACAATCAAATCTCTGCTTATTTTTGCTTTCTTTGTTGTTTCTTCAATAATCTGATTAATAGCGTCGAGGAGAAGATGTTGAGCTTTATCTCGCGCGTTATATTTCTTAATATAGGTTATCCGAGAAACGAGATCCTCACCTATCGCTACTTGCGGGTTTAAGAGTGCTGAGACAGACGCAATTTCACCAGATTCCAAATCAATTAGATATCCAACAATAGTTGTGGTCCCTATATCTACGGCTAAACCGAAAAGTTTTAATTTTTGACATTTTGGCAGAATTCCAAATAATTCCCAATTTTTTGAGTCTTTCTTAGTAAAAAGCGCGGATAGATCACCATTATCAGCTCTAATATCGTATGGTAATGATTTCAATATGGAATAAAGACTATTGTTAGCGGAAATATCAATGTTTATAGAATCAGATCCGCAGGGTGTGGATTTTTTCAACGATTCCTCAAAACAAGTAAGATCTGGTTTGGGATCTTCAAGATCGGAGAAGTCCAATGTTAATTGAATCTTTGTAATCCGTGGATCTAACTTAATTTTCTGTGTGATTCCTAAAGATTCGAGATCTCCATTGATAAGAATACGACTCTTGGATGGAAGTAGGTTTTCTGATAAATATACACGCGTTCTACCAAATATTTTAGTCTGACATGCCAGTCTATAACCTTTAGAGAGTTTTTTAGCACCCAATAGTTCCTTCTCAGCAGATGTTGGTTCAGAAACAAGTTTATCTTCATCTAAAATTCGGACAATACATTTACCGCATTTTCCTTGACCACCACATAATGCACCAATGGGGTAGTTTAAGGCGAGAAGTCCGTCATATATAGTATTTCCTTTGATAATACTAACTCGTTTTGAAATTGGCTCTAAAATTAACGTAATTCTATTAGCATCCAAATAATCATAACCTCTTGAATTCCGTTTTCACGAAATGAATTAATTAATTATTCTAAACATGCTTTAATTTGTTTATCGAATCCATCATTTCAAACATTATCTTATCGGATTTAGAGATTACCAAAGAAAGATTTTCTAGTGAATCAACGAACTTCGATACTGTAGGTTGGAGGAGATCAGAGTCTATATTCTCACCAGTTTCGTCAACGTTCTCGAGAAACTTAGTTCGGAGCATCTGCGAGGTTTTTGCTAATATTCTTTCTAGTTCTTGATTTTTTTCATAAATTATTGCTCGTTCGTTATAATCCGCCAATATTGTAATGCAGCTATCATAAGCATTCCCACGAGCATTTTCAAACGGAATCTGGAATAAGTAAACTATTCCTAATGCATCATATTGAATAAACGGCTGAAATGCTAACATTTCTTTTGACGCCCCATCTACTTCATTTGCTAAATTCAACATAGCTTTCATACTTATTTTAAATGCTTCCGATTCGTCAAAATCTGGAGGATACCATGTTACTGGTTGTGGACCAGCGGCTCTTGACATAGAAAATATCACTGATTTTATTATTGACCCAAACGATTTTGGCAACTCAGAATATGCCCGATTTATTTTTAGATTGTATTTTTCGAATAGATTCAACAACAATGGCTCAATTTCTGATGGTTCAAGGTCCGTTAATAAAAATATAAGGAAATGTTCCGTAATTCGATAAATATAAAGCTTCTTTGTGTGAATATACGTTTTTATTTTCATTTTTTCACAGATATTAGAAATAATTTGTGTGACTTTCAATAAAGAGTCTTCTTTTATTGTTGATTTTAATATTGTTCCATTTTGCAAGACGAACGCATATTTCGGAACAACTGTTTCAATTGTATTTGAGACCATATCCAAAAGGGACATATTTTTCAAGACCAGTTTGTTAAATAATAGACATTTAATTCGAATTAATTGATTGAAATAAATTGAATTAATTGAAATTAGTCTTTAGAGTTTTTGATTTTTATCAATTTAAAATTGATACTTAAAATATCAAAATACTTAATATAATCATCATAGAAACAAAGAATATAGAACGAATATTATAAATAACATTTTTTAGGACTTGATAAATTTGGGATTGAACACTGATTATGATGAATTAATTGAACGAGGATTGGAGTTGTTAGAAGCGGCAGAAGCCGCAGAACACAGCGAAGATTGGGCACGGAGCATATTTAAATATCAACAAGCCGCAGAAGTATTATCACAATGCAAATTGCCACGAGAAAAGTTGGATGAAATATATGATCGAATTGCTTATTTAAATCGGGTCAAAGAACACGAAAAAGAGCAAAAAGCAGCTCAACCGCAAGTTGACGTGGATGGAATGCAAGAGAAAGCATTTCAAATGATTGATAATGCAAAAGCACTAGAAAAAGAAAATCGATTGCCCGACGCTGTAGATTCTTTAATGCATGCCGTACAATATCTTTCAGCAGCTGGATGGGAACCAGC
>WJKO01000797.1 GCA_014729055.1 Promethearchaeota archaeon
ACGATTAACGAACAAATAACATTTTTTCAAATTTTCAATTTCAAAATTAAGTTTCAATCAAACAATAAACCAAATTGATTAAAAAGAAATAAATTGTTAATGGGTGCATAACGTTTTAACAAAACTTAACCACCCATTCCACCCAGATGGATGGGAAAATTGGGAATATGTTAGCATTAAAGGGCGATATACTGGATCTTACGCAACTAAAGATCATTTTTAGTTATCTCTACCAATTTTCAAGTCTTCCTCAGATAAAATACGCACTTTGGATAAACCCTTTTGGATGAACGATTTGTCTTTTAGAACCTTTTTGTAGACCATTAAAGTAGGAATGACACAAAACAATGCCATAATGATCGCTACAAGAACTAAAGCCATATCAAAGAGGTTCCCTTGGTTGGATGCCTCCAAAGCAAATTTAAACACGAAAATAAGTGATGATATACCTGCATAACCTTTCAAATAACTACCATATTTATTATGTATTGGTTCAATCTCGTAGAAATCGCCTTCTTTAAATGAATAATGAACCAGCCCGGAATCCTCCAATATCCACGATATAGACAGCAATGCGATAGATGCCGGAACTAATAAACCGAATATCGTTAGAAACATTACGAAGTTATACTCTGGGTTCATTCCAGCTTCCGCATACCTACATAAATCTTCAGGTGAAGACCACTGTTCGACATCAAGATTGAACAGAATCGAACCTAAAAGACCAAAAGTCAACAATATCACGAATAGAAGTCTTTTCACAATTCTATTTTTCTTTAATAGTCATCATCTCATCCTTTCCAGTTGCGGGTATGATGCGAGACAGCTCGTTACAATTTTGAAATAGCATGATATAGAAAATATTTGGTTGTATTTAAAACTACACGATAGTATATGCCTAAAGTAAAAGCGTCTCTACCTCATATATCTAAGTAATAGGGCTTGTCACCGACTGTATATTGCATTTTATGTAGCTTATTTTTCAAGTCTAAAACTATTTCTGCATATTGCGCATTACCATACACGTTATACATCTCATAAGGATCTTTTTCGAGATCATAAAGTTCCCATTCCGGTTCGTGAGGATCCTTCCGTGCTCCTTTTTGTCCCAATGGATCGCAATAATAATAGATAAGTTTGAATTTTTTAGTGCGGATTCCGTAATGTGAATATACTTTATGCATCGTACCGTTCTCCCAATATCGATAATAGACTGCGTCTTGCCAATCATCGGGAACATTTCTCTCTAAAATTGGTCTAAAAGAATACCCTTGCATGTTCTCGGGAATCCTTATAGCGGCAAAGTCCAAAAACGTTTCGGCAAAATCTATATTGGTTATAATATTTCCGATAATTGTGTTTGGTTTAATGACCTTGGGATAGCGGATTAGGAACGGCATGCGCAATGACTCTTCATACATAAATCGTTTATCATACCAACCGTGATCTCCTAAAAAGAACCCTTGGTCTGAAGTATAGATTACTATCGTATTATCTAATATACCTTCTTGTTCAAGATAGTCTAATAGGCGTCCAACATTGTCATCCACGGAGGCAATACATCGCAAATAATCTTTAATATAGTGCTGATATTTCCATTCAGTGAATGCATTTTTTGATGGAAAATTCTGATGTTCTTCGGGCAATTTAATAAAAGAAAACGGATTCCATTGTTTTCTCAATTTCATATCGCCGTAATTGAAATCTCGAGAAACACGCATTTTAGCATGCTTTGCAGCGTCTGTTCTGTTCTTATATTCATCATAGAATGTTTCAGGAAGCGGGATTTGCTCATTTTCGTACATATTTTCGTGTTTATCATCAGGCACCCAAGGACGATGTGGCGCTTTATGATGACACATCAACAGAAATGGCTTATTTTTATCTCGGTTTTCAAGCCAGTTTAACGAATAATCGGTAATTAAATCCGTTGTATATCCGCGAACCAGAAGCCATCTACCCATCTCAATCATAATCGGGTTCTTATAAAATCCTTGATCGGGAAGCACATTCCAATAGTCAAATCCTGACGGATGGTTGCGTTTTCTGAAACCCAAATGCCATTTACCTATCATTGCAGTTTGATAACCGTTCTTTTGCATAATTTTTGCGAAATTTTCGGTTCTATTATCCATCTTAGTTGCTAAAGTTGTAATACCCGTCGTGTGACTATATTTACCCGTTAATATGTTAGCACGACTCGGTGTACAGATTGAATTCGTGCAATAACAATCAGTAAAAATGGCTCCTTCTTTTCCGATTCTGTCAATATTTGGCGTTCGGTTTATTATATTTCGTTGTTTATTCATTTCAGTATATGCACTGATTGCATGAAAAGCATGGTCATCGGACATGATAAATAAAATATTCGGGCGATCTGACATATTTTTATATTTCTTGGTGGTATATTTCTTTTTTTTGTAAGATAGGAAGACAAACTCGTGAACCATAAAATGCCAAACTAGAAAACTTATCTGCTCCTATTTGTGAATATAGGTGATTACGTGATCATGGATTATAAACTAAAAGAGTTAAGTCATTTTAAAAGAAGACAAGGACCATTATTGCTTATTATAATGGATGGTATCGGTATTGGAAGAGAAGATGAAACTAACGCCGTGTATCTCGCAAATCCTGAACACTTAAAAAGATATCGAGAAGAATGTCGAAAGCAGAATCTTTATATTGAATTGAATGCGCATGGATCTGCGGTGGGATTACCGAGTGAGAAAGATATGGGTAATAGTGAAGTGGGTCATAATGCAATGGGTGCGGGAAAGATTTATGCGCAAGGTGCAAAACTAGTCAATGAATCGATCCAAACGGGAAAAATGTTTAAGACGGAAGTGTGGAATGAATTTGTTGTTCCTGTTCGAGATTTAGATAAAACCATCCATTTCTTAGGTCTTTTATCCGACGGAAATGTGCACTCTCATATAGACCAACTATTTGGTTTATTAAATGGTGTAGCGAATATTGGCATTAAAAATGTTCGAATACATACTCTTTTAGACGGGCGTGATGTACCCGAACGTTCTGCTCTTGAATATATTAAGCCCTTACAAGAAAAGTTAAGAAATATGATGTCCCAAAACGAAGACTATGACTATCGAATTGCGTCGGGCGGCGGACGTATGTATGTTACAATGGACAGATATGAATCAGATTGGAAAGTTGTCGAACGAGGCTGGGATGCCCACGTTCGTGGCATTGTACAAAAAGAAGAAATGAAAAATGGATATAAGGGCTATTATAAATCACCCATTGATGCTATAAAACACGGAAGAGAATGTTTTCCAGAAAAAAATGACCAGACCGCCCCACCATTCGTGGTGATTGATGAGAACGGGAAGCCTATTGGTCGAATGAAAGATGGAGATGTCGTAATTAATTTTAATTTTCGTGGAGATAGAGCTATTGAAATATCAAAGGCCTTTGAGAAAGAAGATTTTATAAAATTTGACCGAGAATATTATCCTAATGTAAAATATCTTGGATTATTGCAATATGACGATGCTGAACTCATTCCGAAAGATTATTTAGTCCCTCCTCCTGAAATAAAACATACCTTAAGCGATTTTTGCTGTGCTAATAACATAAAACAATTCGCAATTGCTGAAACTCATAAATACGGACACGTTACATATTTTTGGAATGGCAACCGGACGGGTTATGTGTGTCCTCAGAAGGAAGTCTATATGGAGATTAAATCTGAACCTTCAGAAATGATTCCTAAAAATCCATTCATGAAAGCAGATGAAGTCTGTGCAGAGGCAATGGGTGCAATCAAAGGATTAAATTATGATTTCATCCGAGTTAATCTTGCAAATGGAGATATGGTCGGACATACGGGATTAATGGATCCTACAATAAAAGCAGTCAAAAAAGTTGATGAATGTGTCGGTAAAATGGTCGAACTGAATCGAAAGATGCACGGAATTACGATTATTACGGCAGATCATGGAAATTCTGATGAGATGAAAAACGCTGATAATACACAAAAAACATCACATACCTTAAGTCGTGTTCCTTTCTGTATCGTAGATGGTGAATGGAAAGGGGAATATACGACAAGAAACGACCTGAAAAGACCTGGTCTGGGAAACGTTGCATCGACGCTATTAAATCTTTTAGGATTTGAAAAACCAGAAAGATATAAAAAGAGTCTTATTAAATTTGTAAATAAGCAGTAAATTAGCGATGAGTTGTGAGTTGTTAGAAGATGAAGAGGAAATTAGATCAGAAAAAGAAAGCCGCTATTCTTCCGCGGGGTTCTTTACTATTTTGGATGATTCTAGTCATAACATTTTGGATTGTGTGGAGTTTCTTGGATCCGCAGGACCGATCTCAAAATTTCTCAATAGCCACCTATTGGCTTGGACGTTGGCGTATGGGACAAAATGCGATAGATACGATTTGGGATCCATATGTCTTTCATGGTCATATTTGGTTTAATTTGTTTATTATTATCATCATCGTAGGATTTTGGCTCTATCGTGCACCTCCATGGAGGAATGGTATCTATAAACCGAACAAGAAAAAGCTGAAAGCAATAAGTATTACTAGTGCAATAGTTGCTCTTAGTATGATCATAGCGATGAATATAACAATGTTTATGCCCCGTTTTATATGGACTAACTGGTACCCTACACAAACCACTTATTTTCTCCCGACTTTGCCCGCATTGATCGCGGGTATGGCACTTTTAGTAGCTCCGATGCGTAAATACGTATTGCACAAGCAGTCAAAGAAAAAAAACCAAGAGTTAACACGAGAAAAAGGTAGAAAGGAAAAAATTATTTTAATTACCATCATACTTAGTATAATTCCATGGCTATTCATGACGATCCCGACAACGTGGCATCCCCATGGGTTTTTTCACTTACAGATTCAAGTTCATTACTTTTTATTTACTTTTAGTGTTCCAATGGTGGGTTCGGTACTCATTGCTACTAAAATGTTGAAGAAACCTCCAACCAAAGGCGATGGCAAATATGCACGAAAGGAGTTCATAGCGTTAATTCTAGGTTTATTGCTTTTAGTGGTTATAGATCTTATTCCTATGTTTATTGAGGAAAGATTACGAGGGCGGGGTATTTTTCATATTGATATTTATTTCTGGTGGATATATACTATGTGGCCTTCTTGGGTATTTATTATTGCCTCAAGCGTCGCAATCATCTCTGGAATGCACCTATACTATGTTAATCAAATGAAAATGGATCAAAAATCGGTAGAGAATGTGAAAAACCATACACCGATTAGTAAATTATCCACGGGAAGTAGGGCTAGATCACCTACAGCTTCGTCAATACAAGTCGGTCCGAAAGGTATATTAGTCATTTTAATTATTTTCGCGTTTGTAATCCCCCCTATTCAAGGTATACGAGATTGGCAGAATAGTCAAGATCCAAATATGATATTGATTAATCAAGTCGGATATCTGCCTCAGTCACCCAAAAGAATTGCTTTTCAAATGTCTGAGGGCGTTGAAGCACCTAATAATGCGACATTTTGGATTGTGAATGCCTCTTCAAATGAGGTAAAATATGAGGGGACATTGTATAAGAATGCAACTAAATATGGACATGCCTACATGCTGTCTAATTTTACAGATTTTACGGATACCGGAAAATATCATTGCATTGCTGAAGTGGATGACATAAATTATACGAGTTACGATTTTGAAATAGGACCTCACGTATATAATATTATTAGAGAACGAGCCGTAGACTTCTTTTACTATCAAAGAAGCGGATATGATATTGAAGAAGTAGTGGATGGATTTCCGGGCAGTCCAGCGGGTAATCTAGATGACGCTATGGTATGGAATGGAACTGGTGATGATGGCTTACCGCGATTAGTTTGGAAGAATTTAACGGGCGGTTGGCATGATGCGGGGGATTATAATAAATATAACGGGTGGTATCAAACACAATGGTTCTGCACACATGCCCTTGCGAATGCATGGCAATTGGATAATGTATCATTTTGGAATTCGAGAAAGAATGTAGTTGATAGCCCAGCCCCTGATGTAATTGATGAAATGTTATGGGGTGCTGCATTTATGATGAAGATGGTTGATACAAGTGATATCCGCGGAATTGGGGAACATGGACTCGTGTTTGATACGATATCCGGCTGGAATTATAACGAAAATAGAGAATCACGCATGGGATATTGGGGACCACCGCACCTGTACACCACACCTGAAATCGATGGGGATGAACGGGTTTGTGGTCCATCAGACTCCAAAGAAGCGCATGAACCAGGGGGATGGAGGGATGAAGTGCCTTGGGGTTTCGTTACTTCTGACCGAGGATATCAATATGCGGGAACTCTTTTACAAGTTGCCAGATTGCTTGAAGACTATCAAACATTGAATCCATCCTATACTCCACCAAAATGGGGTGTTGATTTTGAATTAAACGTAACAAATCTGCGATACGTGGCTGATCTCATCAATGAATCCTATGCCCCACGCGTTTCAAAAACATACGAAACTACGGGTGTAGAGCATGCGATAGGGGAATTGATCTATCACCGTGAAATCGCGAATTTGACGGGTGATTGGGAAACATTTGATAAATGGGCAAATGCGACTCTTGATGAATTGATTGAGAAGGGATGTTTATATAATCAAGCTCACTTCATGAATGACCACGCATTTGCTATAATTCTTGAATCCTACCTCGAGAACGGACGTCCAATTCCTGATCATATCATAAATAACATTACCATAAAACAGAATCAATATTACAAACAATGGTGGCCTCAAGATGCAATCTTTCCCGTAATGAAGTATAATGATACAGATACGCCAGAACTAAATTTATTCCGACAAGGTGGGTGGGAATTGAACCCCCCGGACGAGGGAAACACAGTACCCATTATGGCTTCCTATTTACATGCTCTGATCAGTGCTATTCTGCCCGAAACAAAAAGAATTGACATTATTCAAGGGCAGTTGGATTATATTTTAGGTTTCAATCCTTTAAATCTATGTCAGATGTCGGGAGTCGGCGATAAAAATGTGCCGCAACTCCATCATAGACGTCAATGGATTGATTGGCCATCAGGACACGTTCCAGGAGGAATCATCAATGGTATAAAAAAAGAGCAACCTAACCGAGATTATATCCCATGGCAACAGTATCCAACGGACAGCTGGTGGATGTATGGTCCAGACCAACCGATGGTAGATACATGGCAACCGAGTTTAATGATATATGATGGTGTCAGCTGTGGATCCCAAGAAATATGGATACCACATAATGCCGCATGGCTCTTCTTGACCTCGACAATATTCAAATATAATCTAATTTAACTTACAATAGATGACAGACTACTAAATACTTCAAAACTCTTTATAAGGTTTCATACCCGACTCTTTAATAAGTTTTCTGCCATAAATATGCTCCCAATAGATCCCACGAGTCAGCAAGACTTTACCTAAAACATATTTCCAGTTATTAATGATCGTATCATCTTTAAAATAATATCCATAGACGAGAATGATGTCTAATATATCAAAAATAATCCCAAAATCCTGTCTTTTCAATGGAACTGCAATCGTTGCTAAAAATTGATTCCATATATTAGTAGGCTTCTTATTAAATTTTGCATCGTGAATCATATCCTCCCACATTATAACAATTCCTTCGTTAAGTCCAACATCCCGACTTTTATATAGATATTCAAATGCTTTCTTAAATTTCCCTTTCGCACAATAAGCGCCGGCTAAACGAATGTATATCTCCCAGAATGCGAGTTTAGGGTCTTGAGGATTAGTGTATTTTAAAAGATAATTGGTATGTTTAATCACGTTTTTGAAATCTCGTGTATAGAAGAAACAATTGATAAGAGATGAGCGAAGTTTATGTTCCTTCGGATATTTTTTCAGCATTTTTAAATCAAATTCAATCGCTTTTTCATATTTATACATGACCTTATATGATATGCCTAGCATCAAACCTGCAATTATATCTTTTGAATGTTTGTTCATCCATGGTTCTAACAAGGTAACCGCTTTATCATATTTATTAAATTGTAAATAACTACCAACAAATTGGTAAAATTCGATTTTATGATCTTCAAGAAAAAATTCCGATTTCTCCTCAATATTTAAAAGGATTCCTTCCAAAATATCAGTTAGAATTGTAAGGTCCACCTTTCTCTCTCCAGTGTTAGAGAATTTTTCCAATTGTGAGAAAAAATCCTTCTGTTTCTTATTAATTAAATCCGCATCCTTTAATTTCTTTATACTGATCTTAATGTTGTTTCTATACTGCTTCGCATCAATAACATCGGTAATATAAAGATAAACAGATTCAATTATTTTTACATAGATTGTTCCGACTTGTGTATGATCCTTATTCATCCGTTTCATTGCTAATTCTGCTTTGTCGTTCTTTTTAGTAGAACTCATCTGATTCCTGATCTCCTCTTCGAGCTTGACAACAATAGGTAGACGCTTTAAAATATTCATAATTGAAAATAAATTGCCAATCCAATCTTCCCATTTGTTTTTTATTGCATAATGAAAAAATTTCAGTGTTTCTTTTTTAATATCATCTCGAAGTCCATCCTTCTCAAAGCCAAATGACAAGCACACTACATGAAGCGGACCATCTTTACCCATGAGCATACTCATTTTTCCAAATCCGTCCTTACTCTCAATTTCAAACTGCATTTTTCTCGGAAGATTTGAATTTCCCCAAACGACATGACAATTATCGCAACGGCCAATATTTGTTGGACGGTTTTTTATTTTCGGTGATTTCTCACCTTTAAATAACCTTTTTGTGCCACATTCGATACATTCTTTATAATCACAATTCCAACAATGAAAAAACTCGTCCATTGACCCGTATAATTCGTCGCAGATGGGACAGACTATTCTTTTATCCTCATAGTTTTGATCTTCATACTGAGCGTTTATCTTAGCCTCGTCAAAAATAAATAGTCCCCACCTGGTCAACTTTCCGTTCCTATCTGGTAAATTCATAACCATGGTGGATACATGTTTTTTTCTATATCGAGCCGTTGCTTGCTCCGCCTCAGCTTTCGTATCATATATTTCCAACAATTTCATATTTTTTGTCAGATCATCAACACTCATAACATCAAGTTCACAGAACTTCTTTTTAAAGATATCTAATTAGTCATCAGATTCCTGAATTGCTAAGTATCGTTATTTTTTAATGATCAAACTTGATCAAAAATTCGTCAGATGGAGAATTTATTAAATAAACAGAGATTTAAAATTACATTGTATGAAGATTTTCATCAGCTATGCCACTGAAGATTTGGATCCTTTTCAAATTCCCGAAATAGTCAATTTGCTAGAAATTCAGAAAGATGAGATTGAAAAAGTATATTATTGGCAACGGGATACCGAACTTGGACAATCTTTTGATGAATATATGACTCAGAATATTAAGAGATCGGACGTTATGCTTCTTTTTTGTTCCAATATAAGTCAAAAATCGAGCGCAGTGTTCCAAGAGATCGGGATGGCTAAAATGGCTAATATTCGCATCGTTCCAATCTTTCAAAAAAATGAATATATAATTGAAGGATTTCAAAACTATCGTGGAGTCCAATTTCTGCCCAACAGATTTCGGGAATCTTTCCGGGAACTGTTTTCCATATTAACAGGGAAAGAACCAATTCTCTTAGAGAAACATATCTTCAGCGACAATCCATTTGATATACAATTCAACTTAGAAAAAACTATTCAATCTTTCATGACCAACAGACAAAAAGAATTGGATAAACTGGTGGATGCCCCTTTAATCCCGAGCCGACATGGATTATTTAATTCTATTGAGAAAAATCTAATTGAAAATAAAATTAACAGATTATTTTGTATATCAGGAGATAAAGGAGCGGGTAAATCCCATATTCTCTCAAATATCGCTCGAAGCCCCCAGCTGATGAGTAATAATCTGTGCTTTGTAAATATTAAACTATCAGACTTGAATTTAGATCAAAATCTTATGAATCTGGGTGTTTATAAAAAACTCTTTCTCTATTATGGAGATCTTGTCTTGGAAAAATTCAAAACACTTATTGACGGATGGTCTGTGGGGGAGAGGAGGTTTGGGTTTTTCCGGCTTTCATCTTTGGCGAAGGTTCAAGAGAACGCTCAAACAAGTCCGATATACAAATCTTGTTTGAATATAGATGAGCCAGAGTTATCTAAAATAAATATTGATGAATATCGTAGAGCTCTTAACAACGTTATTGAAGTCTTAATATCTATGAGAGCGAATCCTGAAATTATGCCACTTGTTGAAGAATGGTTGTCCGGTGAGATAATGGAAATGGAACAACTTATGTTACTAAATACGCAAGATACACTCAAGAATAAATTATTTATTTCAGTAATCTGGAAAATGATTAATTTTCTTCTTGCTGATCATGTTATCTATTGTTTTGACGATTTTCATGACATACTTGCAGAGCTTACTAATCAGCACAAAGAAAAATTCATAATGATATTAAAAGACATTTTGGCATATAATGAGGTTATCCTGTCAACTGTTAGTAACCAATTTGAAAACGTTGATAAATTCTTTAAAGAGTCCGCAGGTGTCCCAATTAACTACTCTTTGGAAAAGATTGATAAACAAGATACATACAGCATATATCAATCTAAGATGGCAGAATATTTTGAAACAAATAATATAGGGTATATTCCTGAAGAGGAATTTTATCCGTTAGGTAAAAAAACGGTTGGTGATTGTTATACGAAATCCAATAAATTACCGGCTGGAACCATAAAATGTCTAAAGCGTAAATTTGACGAATTTCTAGCCAATTTATGATCGTTTATAATCATTAGTCATTAATTTTTAATTAGTCATTAATTTTTAATTAATCATTAATTTTTAATTAATAATAATTGAAATTTTAATCAAATCTTTGATTAAATCATGTTTATTTTAAGATCTCCGCACCAATTGCATAGAAATAAAGTGGATTATCCATAAACTCAATAGATTCTTGAGTTACTTCTATTTTTGCATTTTTCCTTGAGATATTAATACTTGCATAACCAGTTGGTGTCCCATTATCAGAAATGACTATGCGATCCAAAATAATTACCGCATTTTTATAGACTACCACAACACGCTTTATAATTTCATTTAAAAACACGTTTCTATAATCTATATTGATATTATCATCCATAGGGGCGGAATAATAAATGCAAGGTGAATGTTGAAATGCTAAGACAAATGGTAGATCTGTAACACCGGCTTCCCTTTCATACGCATTAATGAATGTATTACTAACGGCAACGGCAAAATCAATTTCCGCCATTGAGATGCTAAATGGCGGTTCTCTTTTCACGGCTTCTCTCTTATCTGAACCCAAAATGAGGACGGGATTAAGACATGTGATGCTATCTCCCTTGCCCTCTGCGAGATCTGTTAATATAACCTCATGATTCTCCTTTTTTATAACAATCCCGCCGTTAAACTGCTCTTGTTGTATTTTTTTTTTAGTATTATCGAAAATAACTGAAAAATCCGTCATACAAAAAATATTACGTTATTTCAGTTTAAAACATTTTTTCAAAAGAATAGAAGTGATCAGAAGTCCATTCAAAATGCTCAATAAAGCTGGATTTTTTTTACTTTTTTAAAGTTCTTCACGTCAGAAAAATGATAATCGGTCATCTCAAGCTGTTTTCCTTTTCGATATTGTACTACTTTACCTGTAAAACGAACAGTTTGACCTTTTTTTAGGTTTAAATCCTCTAAAATATCTGTCATCGGCATCCAAATATGATTGGTTATAAATTCGCCAGAAATCGTGATGACATTCTTAAGTAACATTGTCCTAGTA
>WJKO01000798.1 GCA_014729055.1 Promethearchaeota archaeon
CAATATTTATGGATAACCTTTTACCGCCGCCGGCAACTAATATTTTTATTACAAAAAATATAAGAGATTTTACCCCCCTAAATAACATCGAAAAAACGGATGATAGTGGACAGAAATATAATATACGTGTAAGATCTCCAATATAAATCTAACAAGGAAGAGAATCACATGGCAGAAAATAACCCAATTCAACATATATTTTTGGATAAAACGGCATTATTAATGCTAACAAATGCCTCTAAAGTTGAGAATGGACTTAATTCAAAAATCTCAACTAATGAACAGAGTCTTCAATACCTTTCTTTACCAGGATTTATGAGATCTTTACAACATAATAGAAACATATTGGCAAGGCCGTATAAACGTCTTATAGAAACAGCCATTATTGATCATCTAAATACGACTATCGAGAAATGTAGATCCATCCATCCAGAGACTATCGAGAAATGTAGATCCATCTCATCCATAAATAGCGATTTCATTGGAAATATTCAAACACATATCCCGGCAGAAGATAACCCAGTTTCATTCGAATATGTTCTTATTTTTGAACAAAATCCTATTTTTAAAGTATTATTAGAAGATGACAATATTAAGAACTTATTTGATAATTATGAGGAAACAGTTAAGAACAGCATGTTAGAGGGGATCTCCTGGGACTCTGTTACTGGAACATTAGAGAGGTTATTTAATATTTATCGCAGAGAGAGAGAGAGCCAAAACAAAAGCGTAGACTTTAATCTGATATATTTGTCGCTAACAAACGTAACGGAATTGACATGGAATGTAAAATTTAAGCATGGATTTGACGATCTACCTCCCGAGTTTGTAATGCATTTGAATCAAGAAATCTTTGAATTTTTCGAACATGCAAAAATTATAGACGTGGATCCTAATACATACATTGGAGAATTAAACCCTTTGCGCTATATAGATTATAAAGCTTATAGAGAATTAAAGAAAGATCTTAATCTTGAAGTAGAATTCTTTACCGCATGTAAAGGATTTTACCGCTCTAATCATAGATTCGATAGATTTACTTCTTTTTCAACCCATACAGATAGTTCTATAACGAATACTGAAACGCAACCCAGTACAACCATGCAAAAATCCACGACGCATAAAAACGATCAAAGCATCTCATCTTGCACTGACGCTGTCGATAGGGAGGCGCTCAAACAGATGATCCTCGAAATCTTGGAAAATTACGGGGATCTGACCCTTCGGGAAATCGTATTCTATTTAGAAGGGCGAAATGTCGATGTGCTTGCCGTTACCAAGTCGAGCCATAGCGATATAGCAGATATTATCAGAAAAGACCCGACAAAGTTCGATCAATATATCGACGGATCGTTTGTGACTTTTTTCCAAGACGGCGTAAAATCAATACTCCATGAAATCATTATCAATAGGTATGGTGGGGACGTGCAGTTCACAGCCGCCGAGATGTCGCAAAAATCCGGTCTGGATCTTGATACGATCTCAAAAGGGCTACAAAAATTGCAAGACTGCGGGATTATCTCTGAAGAACATAACGATGACATTGTGCACTACGGAGTTTCGGTAGGTCATCCGCGCTTGGTTCTCTTACAAGATCACCACAGATGTTGGGTTTCAAATTCGGACATGCCTGCGGGGCATTCATCATGGCTCTTTTTACCTTCAAACGGTCCCGAGATGAGGGCTATATTCCAGTTCCTTGTATACTTGGGAGACTCGCCCGTTGATGTTATCTGTGAAACTCTCAATGAGTATAACGGGCAAGAATTAAAAGACAATATTAACAGGGCAGTCGCATTAAAGTTATTAAAAAACGAAAAAGGCTATATTTCGATACGCGACCACCTATTGGGCAAGAATATCAAAACACTGGTCAGACTCTGGTATATTCTAAAGGATAATGTTTCGGACAAGGATGTAAAGAGAGCCGAAAAAGCACCAAAGACGCTTAAAAAGTCGTTATATCCTGTCTTGCGCGTATTGAACGGACAACCGAGGGCTTTAACTTTATCGAAATTGCGAAAACATATCCAAGTTCCTATTCCGACATTAGCGCGGATGATAGGGGAACTCAAGGAACATAAATTTATTATGACCGAACAGGTCACCGTATCGCCGCAATGGGGTCGAACCGCGAACGGATTTAAGATTACAAAGCAAGGGCGGCAATATTTGAACCCAAAAGTTATAAAAAAAGTTGCTGCAGACCCTGAAGAAATCGCCAAAGATGCCGCGCAATACCCGCGGGTGCAGCAAATCCTAGAAAACCAATTGGAGGTTAAGCATGATGGGCAAAAAAGATGAAACCGAAACTGCGAATGCAGTGGATATAGGATCCAACACCGGGCATGAACCACAAGAACCCCTTGATGATTTTTTCGCCGAAATTATCGATGTTATAGAAGAATACGGCGCGGTTAATCTCAAAATATTGAATCAGTGGTATCCAGATTTAACTGACGAAGATTTGAATGGCTTAGCAGTCAAGGGATACATTGTGGAATCTCATTTAGGCAATAAAAAATGGTATGCCAGTAAAGACAAAGCTTCATTTCTCGGGCTTGAAAACGAGGCGGTCAGCAACTTCGGCTATACACGTTCACAAGCCGCGGAAGCAGTCTCAAGGGATAAAAGTATACATTAAGGACGCGAG
>WJKO01000799.1 GCA_014729055.1 Promethearchaeota archaeon
GATATTTTAGAGCTTTGATCGATCGTGTCAATATAAAGAACTACAAACTAATTTCAAACCTAACGGCAGGAATCTTTGAGCACAGAATAGCGCTGCTTATGGCTTCTCAAATCGAATCGGACAAGGTTTCGGAGGTTTTCTTCTTCAATAAGCAGAATTTCCAGAAGAATTTGCTATTTCAATCTATTGAAATCACGCCAAAGGGCAAAAAACTGCTGAGTATCATATTTGATGAAAATGTGCGGAATATGAAGGGTCAGAAAACTCAAGATGAAAAAACTCATTATGAATATGAATACAGTCTTTCGCAGTTAAGAGAAATCAGTGAAATCGAAGGTTTTGACATGGATTTACCAGCGATGTCCAGATTAGTTTCTAGCTTAATAAAGAAATGCTATTTAAATGAACGACGAGTAGGTCGAAAAAGACTAGTTAGTTTAACGCCCAAGGGGCTTATATTTTGTCCAGTTTCTGATCTAAAAAATCATAAAACGATATTGTTTGATAAGAATGCGTAAAAAAGATTTAAAGGAGCATATAATATGAATGGTATTTTAGGATATTGTGAAAAACATGAAATTGGCTTATCTGAAAAATCATTTTAAGAAAGCGGTTGTTGGAGATATTATAGATATTTCAGTTATTCTGATAGTTTTTCTTATCTTGATCTAACAAACGCATCTCATATATTAAATAAATTCTTTCTACAAAAATTTAAAAAAACAAAAATGGAAATAAAAATTCAATAGGCGATTAAACTTTTTCGACGAAATTTAATAACCTTTCTTTTTCCTTTTCTCATCTCTCCTTTTTATTAAGATATTTGCCTAAAGCCTCATCAATAATATTCCGCCCTTAGAATGCAATATAAGAATCTTCTAAGCGTAGACCTTTTTTTCCAAGACTTTTTCACTCGTCTCAGTTCTTTTCTTCGAGCACGTTCAATTTGCCAACAATTATACGCCCAATACATCACAGAAGTCATTAAAAACTTTCGTTCCTCTGTATGAGCATTCGATGAGGGTGTTATACGATTCAAATCCTTAAAGCCAGTATCAATTTGCCATCGATGATCATACATGAGAAGAATGTTAAGGCTCCATCCTCGGCGGGCTTTATCACCTCTTGGAGGATCATTCGTTGTGCACATCACCATGATCTCCTTCATGGATTCTCCTAAAGGCGGGTCAACCACTCTTAGATATTGATGAACTGAATAACTGGCGGATTATCAGAAATAAAATCGTGCACGATAACTATAAGGTAAGTGGTGATGAGTTAGAGTCGGCAATGGCATTTTCTAAACAAACGTCTTCCAATTTCGAGAGTATATTTGAAGAGCTTTCGTAAAGGAATAAATGAGGCAGGAATGAGAAAACTTTTTGCTAGAGAACGTATAACTCTATTGGTTTTTTTTTATTCATTCTTTCAATATCCAAGCTCATTTTACAGATGTAAAAAGGCTGGTATATACAATCTATAGCTGCAGAAATGGTTGGTTCAGAGGGTAAAATAATCTCAATCTCATCTGAATCAAGCGCTATCGAAAGAAATGAAAAAATCTGTAGGAATAAAAACCCGTATAATACTCGGGAAGTTTTTTGCTAAAAATTACTATTGCAACAAGTGCAATATAATTTTTTAAAACTTCTAATTTTTAAAACAAATTAAATAAAACCCCTCGCTTTGTTTAATTTCTGTATAAATTATTCAAATTAAACCCCTTTTTTGAAGTTTTTACTTTTATTCTATCTCATCTGCGATCTCTTCGTTTTAAAAGTGAGTTTTAATAACAAGAAGTCGCACAATATGGTGCGCAGAATACAGTTTTTATTAAACATACGCATGTTCTGCACTAAATTATTCCTCGTAAAAAAAGATAAAAATTTTATTTAGGATCAAGACCCGTTTAGTGGTTTTTTTCTTTAGGACTATTCAATTAAGAATATATCTTTGTATTGAATTACTAATACTCTTAAATAAAATCTTAATATTATGAATAGTAAAATTCCTATTTATTAAATTTAATAATTTTTCATCAATATATAGCTCTACATTATCTAAATTAGAAAGAAATTCTTTAGATGAAAGTCTTTTAAAAACCATTCTAGTTTCTTTGGATGAAGTTATGAATCTATAGAATTTTATTGGTGGATCAATATCAGTGGCATCAATAATAATATCGAATAACCAAAAATCATCCTTATCAAAACACCTAAAAACCCAAAAAAACCTAGGAAGATAATCATTCAATATTAATTGTTTAATTTCTTGGCTAATTTTAACGTTAAGTAAAACTTCATGTTTATAATCATTTGTTGTGGTTAAATAATTATCATAACTCCCCCCATTTATTAATAATTTATAGGTAATCTTATAAATATCCATAAATTCATCTAATTTTATTACATTATTATTTGGTGTTTGGAGTTTTTCTTCAAGCTTTTCTATTAGATAAACACAGCAACTATTAATCGATATAATAAACCATATAAATAATTCAAGGGCATTATGAAAACTTACACGAATTTTAGGATAAGAGGGTATTAATATTCACGA
>WJKO01000800.1 GCA_014729055.1 Promethearchaeota archaeon
GTTATAACTTTCTTGTAGAAGGAGTGAGCCTCCAAAACTAAAAATACTCAATGTTATTAACTGAATGAATGAATACAAATACACATCAATAATTTTCACATATTTATCATTCAGGATGATAAATAGGGCATAAAAAAATGCACAAATTAGAACTAATATATCTCCGATAATAATCAACGTTTCCTTTTCCAATAAAAGTAAAGCCATCCCGAGGATAGAGAGAAAAAGAGCAAGGTAAATTCTTTTTTTGAACTTATCTCGAAACATTATCCATCCTAAAAAAGGCACCATGACGGTACTTAAACCTGTAATGAATCCTGCCTTTCCAGCAGTGGTGGTTTGTAAACCATACGTCTGAAAGACAATTCCGAAAAAATAAATAATCCCTGTAATAAAACCTGTTGTAAGATGTTTTTTATTTATTTTTTTAAAGTGTCTAAAGAATGGCAGAAATCCTATCGCTGCGATTATATATCTCAATCCCAAATAAAGAAAGATAGGAATGTCCTGAGTAATCGTCTTAGTTAAAATAAAAGTCGAGCCCCAAAGAATAGTAGTAAGAATTAATGCTATAATTGCCAGGATTCCATACAAATTAGGTTCATTTGATGGTGTAGTCTCATTCATATCTCTTACCGTGAATATATCTGGTTAAAAATTTAATATCATGTTTCGAATATCAATTAATTGTATAATTAAAAAACTCTCTCAATAGTAGCAGAGCTAATACATGTATTAAATATTTCATTTCCATAAAAGTTAATGATTACTTTACTTAAATAATTTGATTAGATGCTTTTTATGAAGATTTTAGGAGCGAATAGGTAAAATAAGTTCTATATCTTTGATTTTTGGGTTAAATTTTGTTAATATGCATTTAAAGCATATTTTTTTATTTGATTATTTATACTATGACATATTTTACATTTTAATAAAATTAGTTTGATACTATAAGGAGTATAACATTTGATCAAAACTTATGAAGAAATTAATGAAAAAATAAAAAAGGGAAACTCTATCGTTTTAACTGCCGAGGAAATGATCGAATATGTCGAAGAAAATGGAACGAAGGTCGCAGCTGAAGAGATTGATGTTGTGACTACTGGTACATTCGGACCTATGTGTTCGAGCGGGGCATTTTTAAATTTCGGACATTCTGATCCCCCAATTAAATTTGATCATTTATGGTTAAACGATGTACACGCTTATCACGGAAATGCAGCTGTTGACGGTTATATTGGAGTGACAAGAATGGCTGATAAAAGACCCTATGAATACGGCGGAGGTCATGTTATAGAAGACCTTGTTTCTGGAAAAGAGGTAAGATTGCGAGGAATTTCAGATACCACGGATTGTTATCCCTTGGATGAGGTAGACACTAATATCAAAATTGATGATCTTAACCAAGCAATATTATGTAATCCAAGAAATGCCTACCAAAAATACTCTTGTGCTGTAAACAGTACGGATAAAACAATATATACATATATGGGAAAATTATTACCTAACTTTGGAAATGCTCACTATTCGGGTTCTGGTTGTTTAAATCCACTAACAAATGATCCAGATTATGAAACAATAGGAATTGGAACAAGGATTTTTCTAGGAGGAGGAATAGGATATGTGATTGGAGAGGGGACTCAACATAATCCAACGGAAGGTTATGGAACACTATTTGTTAAAGGAGATCTTAAACAAATGAAACAAAAATATCTTAAAGGAGCAAAATTCGAAAAATATGGAGTTTCAATGTTTTGCGGAGTTGGGATACCTATACCTATTCTTAACGAGAAACTAGCTAAGAAGACAGCGGTAAAGGATGAAGATATATCAACAAGTGTAGTTGATTATGGAATTCCAAGACGAGAGAGACCTAAAATAAGGGAAACCAATTATAAAGAGCTTAAAAGTGGTTTTATAGAGATTAATGGGAAGAATGTTAAATGCTCATCAATGTCCTCGCTGTTTTATGCACGTGAAATTGCGGAAGAATTAAAAAACTGGATACAAAAGGGAGAATTCTATCTTAATCCTCCCGCAGAGAAATTATCATTAAGAAAAATTTTCAAACCTATGAAACAAACCTCAAAACTTAGGTTCGTAAAAGATCTTAAGCGTAAAGCAACAATATGTTATGAAGATTGTGATATAAAGGATGTTGCAGAAAAGATTATTGAGCAAAATATGAATCATATTATTATCACGGATCATAATAATAAATTAAAGGGAATTGTAACGAGTTTTGATATTACAAAAGCAATTGGGAAAGACAAATCAAAGTTAAGACAAATTATCACTAAGAAAGTAATTACGACAAGTGATAATGAACCAATAAAGATTGCCGCACGAAAAATGAAGTTAAATGATATTTCCGCTCTACCTGTAGTTGATGATAATAATAGAGTAAGAGGAATAATCACATCGGAGGATTTAATGTAGATGACAATTATAAATATAACCTTACCTTTTACCCTAATTAACGAGATAGAGGATTTTTCAAAAATTTTAAATGAGATTTTGAATCAAAACGTTGCACTGAATATTTTAAAGTTTTCCGCAAGTGATAAAGGGATAAATCTATTGTTGGATATTCCTGAGGGAAAGGTGAGTACTGTGACAACTTCACTTAAGAAAAACAA
>WJKO01000801.1 GCA_014729055.1 Promethearchaeota archaeon
ATTATAACCACGCGATTGACTTTTATACGACATTTTATTTTTCTTTAAAATCCTTAAATAATTTTATAATCGGTTCAATTTTATACCAAAAGCGAAATCTGAAATATAATAAAATGATAATTAAAATCGGTTAGGTGTTATGGAGAATTGAGAATAGATGTAGAAGAGATTATCTATTCCCCAATCTTGCAGCCGCTCTTCTTCAATTGCTTCAGCCACTTTTTTATCGTGTCCGGGAGAGAGGATAACCCTTTGCGATAAAGTCCGAGCTGCGTTATATGGCTATCCGAAGCAGCAAATCCAAATGTATCGTATTTTACTCTCGATACGTTGGGGATCTGCTCTCCCGCCAGCGACTCCAATTCTATCATTGCGGCGTGCTCTGCCGATGTCAACTCAATTCCATAGTATTTTTCAAACTTTGGTGGCACAAACTCAGACTCCCCGAGACCTAATACACTAAATATTTCCTTAATTACGCGATTGATTTCGCTTTCTGCAAACAGAATACAGCGTTTTGTCTTCAATATAAGGGGCACATTAACCAATTTATCATATACGGGCACAAAAATACGCTTTAACATTACGCCCATTTCCATTTCCTGCTCGACGGGACCCGATTTTAGAGCAGCTGCCGAGCAAAAATTTAAAATCACATCGCTGTTCTGTATTGAATCTTGCATATATCTAAGAATTGATTTGTCTGCCGTGTTATCCCGATGCCAATAATACACGTGTTCGATTTTTGGGTGGCGCTCAAGCCCCGTGGCAATCTCTGGAATATGAAATCGGTTAAGTTCATCCCCAACGTAACTGATAAAAATCTTCATCACTTTTATTTTGCATTGCGGTGTTATAAAAGTGATGTTATACATCAATGCGGTCTTATACATCTTTTTTTTAATATTTTAACTTTATTTTCGCATAAAATAGTTTCGCCAAAAATAGCGTAATCTCTTCTTTTGGGGTTAGACAAAGAAGAGTTAGGTTTTGTAGCTAATTTTAGGCACGGGTGTAATTTCGGTGTTTTTTGAAATTAGTCAAGAACTTCAATCTGTGTTTTTAGCCCCTTCCAACCTCAGCAGCAAAGGGTCCTCTTCCGCCGGACATTTAAATTTCCCGAATAGAATGCAGTCTTGCGATTGAGCAGGAGGATCCAGCAACCTAGCAGGAACATACCCGAACACGGTACACCCCATCTGAAAAAAATGCTCTGGATTTCGGGGTTTGTCGCGGGAGTCTGGCACTTAAAACATTCAACGTCATGTCGGTCCATAATCTCTTCAACTTTCAGCATGGGTTTCGGGTGACGGAGATGTTGGGCAGCGTTCTGCCGATAATGCCAAGGAATTTTTCGGAATTTTTCTAAAAAATCGTTTTAGAATTCATGATCGTATTATCATGATCGTATTTTCTAAAAAATACGCTGATTAGATATGAGATTAAGATTCCAGAGGATAAAATCATAAAGAATTGGACAAAAAAAAAAAAGTTAAAAATTAGGTGTTCTTTTAAACTTGCCTTTAGTTTTCAGCACCGTTAGTACCATGGCTATACCCGCAGACCCCGCAACAACTACGTAGTCCAACCACTCCATATTACCCGGATTGGGATCTGGATCTTGCTGCGTTTGTTTTTCATCCACATGTACGATGATTTGCTGACTTGACAATCTGCCGTAGGTGCTATTTGCACTGATAACTACGCAAAGTACTCCACCTTCTTCAGTAAGATAGTCTTTCGGATTTAGTTGACATTCTGTATCCTCAATAGCCATCGGTTCGGATTCATTTACGGTCATCCAGACTTTGCCTAGTACGGAGCAATTAACTTCAAACGATATGTTTGCCAATTCACCCCATGACAATTCCATTGCCCTTTCATCAAACATAAACCGCGGTGATGAATCTTCTTTCGACAAGTATATCGTCTTAGAAGCGCAATTGCCGAGACTATCGTTCGTCCAGAACATAAACTCAATTGTAGAAGAGTATCCGATTTGATCCCATAATCCCTCTGAAATGCTATCGTTGCCCGATGTGAATATGATGGTGTCGTTATACTCTATCCAGATATTATCGCAATCTTGTTCGCCATCTAAAACCACAGAATACGCAGGAGCGCCTTCATACCATTGTTCATCGATGATAACCTCAAAATCAACGCCAACAGTATCTTTTTCAATCTCAATTGTGGTCATATTATAGTTATATCCCGTATCAAAGCATAAGATAGTCAAATTGTGCAGTCCATCGGTCAAAAGATCCCAGTGATATTCAAGGATATCGGTTATAACGGAAATCTCGGGTTCGGTAGTAATATAGCATAAATACCAATCACTTTCATATGGGTCAGGTTCTTCCTCAAAAGAATACAGCACTTGATAGACCGCAGTCGTTTTATCGCTTGCATTCACCTCAAATAACGGCGGTGAAGAAAATATTGTCTGTTCAAACCCAATGTCAAGGCTTGGAGATGTGGTGTCCTTATACATGCTACTAATCGCTTCAGATTCCTGTGAACTATAATCTACCGCATAAAATAGAAGTTCGTGGTATCCATCTTGTAGCATATTATAATAGGCGGTGAACTCGCTCGATTCTTCGTAACAA
>WJKO01000868.1 GCA_014729055.1 Promethearchaeota archaeon
CATCCCAGGTGATCAGGCTGGACGTCGGCAGCGATGGAGAGACCCTGGCCGTGGGCAGCCGGGACGGCTGGATCAGTCTGTGGAAACTGGGAGAGACCACGCCCTGGTTCATGCAGCGTGCCCACGCCGGCTCAGTCACCACGCTCCAGTTCAGCCCCGATGGGCACTGGCTGATCTCTGCCAGCGAGGCAGACACACTACGTGTGTGGGACGTGAAAGACGGGACGTTGGTACACTCGCTGCCAATCACCAGGGGTGTAGACTCAGCAGCATTTAGCGCCGACGGGAACCAGCTCTACGTGGTAGTTGAACGCCCAAGCAAGGCAGCGCCCTACCGCAGTGTCCTCACGCGCTGGCGCTTCGACGCCAGAAGCGGCCTGCAACCAGACGACGGCTGGAGCGAATTTGAGGTGATGTCTATCCTCGCGTCTGGCCCTGACGGCTCACTACTACTGGGCAACGTGGCGCTTTATAATGCGTACCACAGCTCATTATGGAACCCTGATGAGAGCCAGATGGCCGGGGATCTGGTAGAATCCCCTGACGCCAGAAGCTATGTCTTCAGCCCCGATGGACACTGGCTGGCCGTTGCGGTCGGCAAGCAGGGTGTACATCTGCGCGACACCCAGGACACCTTCTGGAATGGTCCAATCCTGGCTGGACACAGAGCTGGCGTGGGTGCAGTCGCCTTCACGCCAGACGGGCAGGTGTTGGCCAGCGGCGACTGGTCTGGGAACATTCAGTTGCTGAGGGTCGCTGGCGGTCGCCGCCTGCTGAGAGAGCTGCGCGGTCACCAAGACACCGTGCGGGGACTCGCTTTCACCCCCGATGGCCGCAAGCTCATCTCCGGCGGCGACGACAACACGATCCGTGTCTGGGATATCGCGGGTATTGTCCCCACATCGGGACGTCGTCCCACGCCTGTCGCCCCGGTGCTGCCGGTCTCCCCTGAACAGGCCTGGCGTGTCACCACGCCGATGAGCGCGTGGGGTTTCCGGCGGCTGTATCCAGACATCGAGTTTGGCGTCCACGTGGCAGATGCCTATGGCGACACGCTCATCGCCGCGGGAGGGCGGATGTACCACCATCGCCTAGATGCCGATGAGCGGGAATGGGGCGAGATCGAGAGCAAGACCTGGATCGTTCCCTGGGCACTGGCCATGGTGAGCGAGGACGAGTTCTGGGCGGCCGGTATGTCCGGCAAGCTCAGGCATTTCCGGGGATCGATGTGGGAGGAAGTCACAGGCCCCACCCAGGACCACCTGTGGGATATCGAGATGCTCGCCCCCGACGATGGGTGGATCGTGGGCGAGAACGGCGCCGTCTGGCGTTACCAGGGTGCCGAATGGCTGACGGTCGCTACTCCGACCACAGATACCCTCTACGCCCTCGACTTTGTCTCACCTGACGAAGCCTGGGCTGCCGGACGGGATGGAACATTGCTCCACTTTGAGAGCGGCGCGTGGCAGCGGGTGCCCAGCCCTACCACCGAGCACCTGCGTGGGCTGGACATGGTATCGCGCGATCTGGGCTGGGCCGTGGGGGCAGGCGGCACCATCCTGCGTTTCGACGGCCAGAAGTGGCTGTCTGTCCAGAGTCCTATCACGGATAACCTGCACTGTGTTTCGGCACCGGCCCCTGGCGTCGCGTGGGCCGTGGGTATGGATGGCGCGATGTTGTATTTCGATGGCGAGGCGTGGCGGGCCGGTCGGCGCTTCACCTCCGACGATATGTGGAGCGTGCTGATGCTCTCGCCGGAAGAGGGGTGGGCGTTCAGCGGCCACAGCTTCCGCGTAACCGTGCTGCATTATGTCTCGGGAGAATGGCGTCGCGTCTCTTCGCCGATGCCGGCGCTCTACGCCGCCGATGCAGTCGGCAGCACCGGCTGGGCGCTGGGCGACGCCCGCATGTTTGACCGCGAGGAGCCGATGGCCATGCAGTACATAGATGGCGACTGGCGGGTCTCGCCGGGCGTGGATGCCGGGGTGGACGTCAAAGCGCTGGATATGGTAAGCCAGGATGATGCCTGGGCCGTCGGAGGGAACCGGATATACCATTGGTCGCTCGATTCCAGCGAGGTGATGACCGTGCCTTGCCGTCTCGCTGACATAGAGATGCTCAGTGCTGATGCTGGTTGGACTGTGGGACACGGCTGTGCGTTTCGCTACCAGGCCGGCATCTGGCACTCCGTTCCGATCTCCAAGGAATGGCACTTTGGCGTTCTGGGCCTAGTTTCGGAGGACGATGGTTGGGCTTCCGGTTGGGTTCACCGAGACCCTCGCTTGTTCCGTTTGCAAGCGGGCACGTGGATCGCGCTGGATATCCCAAGCGAAGAGGCGTTCGGCGTCATCGTAATGGTCTCTGCCGACGAGGGATGGGCAGGTGGAGGAACCCTATCCGAAGGTCAGCTGTACCACTTCCAGGGCGGACAATGGCAGCGCGAGTCGATCCCGCGGACGCATTGCGAGTTCGTGGATATCGAGATGCTCTCGTCGACCGAGGGGTGGGCGCTGAACGATTGTGGCGAGGTGTACCACTATGAAGATGAACAGTGGCGTCTCGTTGCCCAACTGGACGACCGTGTCCAAGACTTGATACGCCTGCAGAACGGCGAACTCTGGGTCCTGGGAGATTATGGGGCGTTCTGGTTCCGGGGGCCATGAGGTAAACTGTCAAAAAGGCCTTGCGTCCGGCTATCCTCTCTCAGCGAGGTGATACCAACAACAAGCC
>WJKO01000802.1 GCA_014729055.1 Promethearchaeota archaeon
ATTTTGCAAAGATTTTCATAAAGAGACTTAATTTTAAATAAAAATAAAAGAAAAATTAGAAATTAAAAAGAGCAACGCTATTTATATTTGATTATTTATCATTTTTCCCCAATATCGTCACGGATGCTACGGTATATGCTCCACCAAGGTTGTGCGTTAGTCCGAGTTTTGGATCTTTAACTTGTAAACCATCTGCTCTGCCTTGAAGTTGTTTTGTTGCCTCATAGATCTGTCTAACGCCAGTCGCACCTATTGGGTGTCCAAAACATTTCAGCGAACCAGAAGGACCTATTGGTTGTTCACCTTCTATGTTGAACCTGCCAGCCCTTAAATCTTCAGGGGCTTTGCCAAACTCGGAAAATCCAAGATCTTGCACGTTAATTAATTCCGTAATTGTAAAACAGTCGTGTACTTCTGCAAAACTGATTTCCTCTCTCGGATCTTTGATATCTGCTTCATGGTAAGCGAGTTTAGCTGCATTTCTCGTAGATGGAAATGATGTAAAACTGTAGGAGGGTTTATACCAAGGAGCCATTGTATCAACGGATAAAGCATTGGATTTTACCAACACATAATCATTGGCATGATTATAACTTTGTGCAATTTCTGGAGTCGTTATTATAGCTGCCGCTGATCCGTCTGAAACTGCACAACAATCAAATCTACCCAAAGGATCTGCTATCATCGGCGCTGACATCACAGAGTCCAAATCAATCTCTTTTCTAAAATGAGCTTTGGGGTGATGTTTTCCGTGTCTATGATTTTTTACTGCTACTAATGCTAAGTCTTCTTTAGTCCATCCCCATTCATGCATACATCGTGTTGCTGCCATAGAGAACATTGCTGGAGCACTGGGTAGTGGTAGTGTCGGATGTCCAAACTCTCTAAATCCAGGCAGTCCACTTGATCCTTCATCAAGTAACTTTTCCACACCCGTGGCTAGTGCAATTTCGCAAACCCCAGAGGCAACAGCATAGCAAGCATTTCTAAAACTGTCAGTACCGCTTGCACAGAAGTTTTCTACGCGTGTTATTGGTTTTCCATAGAGTTTAATTGCATCTGATAGGGTACATCCGGCTAAACCTGTGAAATAATATTGTACGCCGACCCATGCTTGGTCAATTTCTTCTTGCTGATCTTTGATCCCAGCATCTTCATACGCTTCATAAACTGCCTCGATGAGCATGTCTTCGGGATTCATTTCCCAATTTTCACCAAATTTCGTACAACCTACACCCATAATTGCAACTCTGTCTTTTATACCTCGTTTTGTCATTTAATTTCAACCTCCGGTCTTTCTACCCTAATTGGGCGACATTTCCAATAGTAATTGTGGCAATTTTCTCCAGGATGTATCCACCGAAAAGTAAGTTCAACTTGCATACCTATTTTTACGGTTTCCTCTGGGTTTTCAATGTCTGTCATATCACATAGAATTCGTCCGCCCCCATCCAAATCGATAACACATCTTGGTACTGGAGTGTCGTAATAATTGCCACCTTGCAAGTGATCTAAGGTAAACGTGAAAATTTTGCCGGTCTTTCTTAATTTGACGTCTTCACTTTTATCCTTTGCGCTACAATGTATGCATGCTCGCCATATTGGATATTGGACGGTTCCGCATTCTTTACACTTCATACCGTACATTCGATATAAGAATTTTTCATCCCGCCAATTTCGGACAGGACTGTTTTTTCGGGTAAATCTTTCAGTTTCAAGGAGTTTCTTTTTTGAAAGATAACCCCCATAATTATCAAGAAAAATCATTGAGTTCTTATATCCTATAACTCCCCGGCATATTCTTCTTCTATTGACCAGCTGTTTCTTGTCTAAGCATTTGAAGATAATTACATCTGAGCCATCACCATAGGATCCAAGAGCAACTAATGCGTCAGTTCGTTCACGCTTTACAGCAAGTAAAAACGTCATCAATGCAAACGCATTTCCTGTGTTTCCGAATTCAAGAAAGGGAGAATTTTGCACAGCTCTCGATGATAATCCAAGTTTCTTTCCAATTACCATAGCTTTCCTTGGATCTGGGGCATATAGTGCCGCTGAACGGATATCATCTGGTTTAATATCAAGTTTTTGCATGGCTAACTTAAATGCTGCTATCATATTTCGGGAATATCCGTAGATAGCTTCGTGTTTTGTTTCAAAAGACCGAATATAATCATCCTGCATTCTTTTCCAAGGACCTGTGACATTGTCTGCTGTTGATGCGTATCCTTGTATTGATAACACCACATTCTCTGTCCCAATTAAAACAGCTGCCGCTCCATCACCATATTGGTATTCATACATCGATTCTGGCATAGGTTTTTGAGCATCTGCCGCGATTATAAGGATATTTTTAGCAGAACCCGCTTTAATAGCTTCGTAAGCTCGAATAATTGCAATAGATGCACCTTTTGTTGTATCTGTAATGTCCATGGTTTGAATATCTGCCCTTAAATCTAAGGCATTTGCAATAACGGTAGCTGATTGCTTCTCGGTATAAGGTTGTGTGGTTGTGGCAAAAAATAACCCGTCTATAGAACTTGGGTCCACAGGACCATCTGGGTCATATTCACCTAAACAATCTAACCCGGCTTCAACCGCCATAGTGATTGTGTCTTCATCACTATTTCTTACGGATATTCCGCCAGGAATAGACGGGAAATCCCATGCTTCTGCAATCTTTTCCCGTTTTATAAGGTATTTAGGTAAATATGCACCATATCGAATAATTCCAATTGTCATTAAAATCAACTTTTTTTTGTTTATTTCTAATTCTAGTTGTTATTTCTTAGTTGTTTCTCTTTTAAAAAAATAATCTCTCTTTTTTTACTTTAGAAAATATGGAGGTAAGTTGAAAAAATAAAATTAGCGTTATTTAAGTAAAAATCTCTTATAGGATCTTTACATTATTTATTCTAATTTGGAAACTAAAATAGGATAGAAAATTTTTTTAATCTTCCTTCACACAACATACCATCTGAAACGAAGTTAGGAAACGAATCGACATGAGTTATAAAATTGAAATTGCAGATACTAAGGAGAATCCGTTATTCAATAGAAAAGAATTACAGATTGTCATAAATGGTGCTAATTCTGGTACCCCAAATCGATATGAGGTAAAGCAAAAATTAGCCGCATTGCAGACTGTTGATGAAGAGCTGGTATTTATAAAAAAGTTAAAGACCCAATTTGGTTCAAGGATAGTCCGTGGATCAGTAAACATTTATGAAGATAACGATAGTGCGGAAAAGTACGAACCTATTTATATAAAAATCAGAAATATGCCAAAAGACAAGCGTAAAGATGCGCGAAAGCAATTAAGAGCAAAAAAGAGGAAGAAAAAAGGGGCATAATTAGATGGCAAAACGCAAACGAAAAGTTAAAACAAAAGAAAAAAAGAAACGCGTTCATAGAGGATCAAAAGGTCCTTATTGGGTTGTTGAGGATGAGAAAGTAGTTCGCACACATATTGAATGTACCCGTTGTGGTCCTGGAGTATATATGGCGCATCATTATAATCGTTACCATTGCGG
>WJKO01000803.1 GCA_014729055.1 Promethearchaeota archaeon
ATTAATAATTGTACTTTTTCCAGCCCCCGTATATCCCACAATTGCAACTCTTTCCCCAGGCGGGATCTCCATGTTAAGATTCTTTATCACTGGTATACCTGCAACGTAGGAAAAGGATACATTCTTGAATTCAATATGTCCATTAAGGTCTTCTATTTCGATTGGTTGTTCACGGGTAAGATAGCCCTTATTTTTCTCATACAATTTGAGAATATCTTGCTTTGAGCAGTCCAGCTGCTCTGCTAACGAATCTATCTCCGTAGTTTTAGGTGTGCGGAGAGCATAAGCTGAACCGCTACCAACTAATTTGAACAATTTTTTCGAATGCCGACTGAGCGAATCGCCAAATGCGGAAATTTGGTCTATCTTTTCACTTCCATATCTTTTTTTTGCTCTTCTTTTTGATTTAAGATAGCTATACAGCCAGTGCCCTTTGTTAGACAATTTAATTCGATTAAGATAATTTTCCTTGAAAGGTTCAAAATATTCTTTATGACTTCTACAAAACTCGAGTAACTCAGATTTCGGAATAACGAACCTTCTTGAAAGTCTAATTAGATCTTTTGTATTATCCAAGTTTCTGGAGATCTCTCCTATGGTTTCAATGAATTCAAGAGATCTATCATCGAGCCTTTGGACTTCATCTAAAATGTCAGAGACACTACCTTTACCATATTTCTTCTTTGCCATTCTTTTGTGTTTTAGAGAATCATAAAGTAAATCGCCTTTAGAGTTTAAAGCGATCTTGTCTACCTTATTTTCAATTGTTGGGTTTAAATCAACCAATTTAATAATACGTTCTCCCGCAGTCATTGAATTTTGAATTTCGTTAATGAACATAACAATACCTACAATCGGACCAAAAAATTGCATCATGTACAAGACAAATTGAAAAACTTCACCAATACCTGTAATAGTGCCTGATTCAATTAATCGAGCGCTATATATCAATATTATTCCCAATCCACCGCCTAAAAGAGACATCATCACTCCGGGCATAGCTGCAAATAACTTCTGAACCTTTAAATTAATTCTTAGCTCCCCAATGATACTCTTACGAAACTTCCTCCAATCTTGCTCCTCGTAAGCAAATGCTTTAATTAGTCGGCTTCCAGATATCGATTCTTGGAGATTCCCTGTTACTTCACCAACTTTTCGGCGCATAATAACAAAGTATTGACGCGCTTTAAGCAAGAACGGTACTCCTATTAAAATGATTACCCCAATTACGATAAATGATATAATACTCAACTGAAATGAAGATACAAACATTAATATCAATGCACCCGATAATGTGAATAAGTTAGCAAAGATATTCAACAGCCCGGCAGAGATTAATTGGTGAATAGTCTCTACATCATTCGTAAGATAACTTATGATTTTTCCCGAGCTTCGATTTGTATCATCATAATAATCAAATGATAACCGTTGTAAATTCATAAATAATCGTCGTCTCATCTGATGCATTACGTTATTCGCCAAATAGAATACAATCCATTGTTGAGCAATCCAGAGTATAAAACTGCACAACATAATTATGAAGATAAATGTACCATAATGATAGAAAGCATCTTGATCAAAATCTGCACCAGCGACTCCGCCGCCTAATCCTTCATCAACGAGTTGCCCAAACAACCAAGGCATAATAAATCCTAAGATAGATCCGATGACCATGACTATAAAAAAAGATATAATATAAGGTTTGAATTTCTTTTGACTTAGGAACCCTAATACGCGTTTTAGCACTTGCATATCGGACATATCTCTTTTCTTTTTTATCCTCCTACCCTTTTCATCATATTCATCTAAATCAATATGTCTTCCTCTACGTGGCATTGTTATTTACCTCCTACTGCTTCCAGGGAAATTTTTGCTCTTCCCTCGACATCCAAAGTAGTATATAGCTTATAATATATATTTTCTGTATCCGCCATTAGTTCTTCATGAGTTCCAAATTGCTTAATTCTCCCTTTTTCAAGTACCATAATTCTATCCGCGTGTCTAACGCTGGATAACCTTTGTGTAATAATAAATGTCGTTGAATCCGCAAATATAGTTGAAAATGATTGTTGTATATTAAATTCCGTATCAACATCCACAGAACTGGTTGCATCATCTAAGATCAGAATTTTTGGTTTCTTAATGATTGCACGGGCTATCGAAACTCGTTGTCTCTGACCGCCCGATAAGGTAACACCTCTTTGACCCACTACAGTTTCGTATTTCTTAGGTAAACCATCAATAAAATCATGTATATTTGCTAATTTACAAGCATTGATTATTTCATCGAGATTTACCCCTTCAGGTCGACCTAAACTCAAGTTCTCTCTCAGGGTTGTGGAAAATAGAAAAGACTCTTGAGGTACAAATCCAATAAGTGTCCTTAACTCTTTTTTAGTAATCTCTCGAATATCCATACCATCAATACTGATTTTTCCTTTGTTATTTTCATAAAATCGACCTATTAATCGAATAATTGAGGTTTTTCCAGAACCTGTGGCACCAAGAATTGCAATGACTTCTCCTGGTTCTGTTTCAAAGGATATATCTTTTAGCTCATAAAATTCATCGCCTCTATACGAAAGCCATACTCTGTCAAACTTAACAATACCTTTAATAGATTTTGGTAACCATTTTGCACCATAACATTTTAGAAATTGTTTATTTTGGTTAAATATGGTCTTTAGATTTTCCTCGTTAATATTCTCCAAGAACTTAAGTATCTCATACCACTCTTGAATACCATACCCAACCAATAGAATAATTTTTTTTGCCAAATCATCAATTTCTTCAAGATTTTTTAGTAGCTTTTTATCTTTTATTTTTCTCTTCTTTGATTCACGTTTTTTAGATAGATCTATATTTCCACCCTTGTGTATTTGTTTCTGGTTCTTAACTTCCCCTTTTTCTTCAATATCTTCTTCATGAGAACTTTTATTATCTTCTTGCTTTAATTTATCAAAAAGTTTTCTTCCTACTTGAGTCAATTCAAATATTCGATTTGATGGAGGTTCTTTGATTACTTGATCATTATTTAGAATTTCTGTAATCCGGTTTGTTGTCTGTAAATACATTGCAGTATTTCCAAGAAATGTATTAATAAAAAATAGCGGTTCTATGGCGAAATTAAGTAAAATTAAGTATGAGAATAAATCACCAATATATATTGTACCTGTTCCCAACATTTGTCCGCCAAATAATATAACAATAGCCATAGCCAAGTTTACAAGTAATCTAAC
>WJKO01000804.1 GCA_014729055.1 Promethearchaeota archaeon
AAATAGACCATGTTTTTTGTTTTTAACGTTTTTAAAAAAAAATCATGGAATAAGTTAAAAAAATCTTTTTCAAGATAAAAAAGAAATGAGAATATAGAAAGATAGTTGTATTTATTTTTTATAGATTAATTAGGTAGTACGGATATGGAAAATAACGAAACTGATGAAAGTATTAATAAAGTGCTCCAGAAAGCGAAGGAATTATCTTATTATTGCTTCACTTGTGGGAAATGCCAAGTAGTATGTCCGACTTCGCAACTTGGGTTATTTCGTCCAAAGAGTTTTATTCACAAATTTGTGACTGAAGGAACAGAAGATATTGATGCTTTCATTAAAAATGAGGACTTATTTAATTGTTTAACTTGCCATCAATGTTCAATCTATTGCCCAATGTCAACAGATGATGAAGGAATCCAGTTTGCAGAGATCATGCAAGCGATAAGACAGTATGGATATTCAAAACATCTTTTAGATGATGAATTGAAATTAAACAGTACACATGATGAATTAATGCAAAAGGTACCAGAGATACAGGCACAATCAGAAGATAGCGTAAATAAAATGGATTTTCTGAGAGATGATCCAGCATTAAAAACAGCGGAAAAGGGAGAGATTGCATTTTTCGTAGGATGTTATTCCCAACTTGAAGATATCTTTTATAACTGGGATATAAAATATAGAGACGTTCCCCGTGGGATCATTATTGTATTAAATGAGGGAGGAATAACGCCCGTTGTTTTGGATACTAAATGTTGTGGTCATGATAATTATTGGATAGGAGATATGAATACTGCTGAGAAACTTGCTCAATACAATGTTGATTTATACCATAAGGCGGGTGTAAAGAAGATAATTGTTGAATGTGCAGAGGGATATAGAATGTGGAAATATGACTATCCTAAGATTGTTGATAATTGCGATTTTGAAGTTCAACATTATACGGACTTTATTCTTGAAAATAAATTACTCAATGTGTTTGAACAAGAATTTCAAGTTAATGCTAAAGTTACATACCATGATCCGTGTAGAATGGGGCGATTGGGTGGAAAATTGTATGAATCTCCCCGTAAAATTTTAAAAAATGTTCCAGGTGTGGAATTAGTGGAAATGAAGAATATTAAGGACGATGCAAACTGTTGCGGAGTCAGTGCATTTCGTAATTGTAATTCTGATACGAAACGTCTAAGGGAAAATAGAATTAATGAAGCAATAGAAACTGGCGCCGAGTATCTAATTACGACTTGTCCAAAATGTATCACGCATTTTACTTGTTTCCTAAATGAAGTGGATGATGAAGGAAATGAAAAATCTGCGAGTGAAAAAATTAAAATAATGGATCTTGCAGCGTTTATTGCTAAAATTACGCAAAAAATCTAAAAAAACTAAAATGATATAATTAACTATTAATTTGATGTCCCAAAAGGTGTAAAAAATTTGAAAGAAAATTCAGCCAGTATCTTGGTAATAGGCGGAGGAGTCTCTGGGTTAGAAACTGCTCGAGACTTAAGTCAACGTGGATATAAAGTATTCTTAGTTGAAAAAGCAACATATCTTGGGGGTAAGATAATGCAGCTTGATGAAACATTTCCCGTCAATGCAGTTAGTGAATCATGTTCCTTATGTTACCCACTTTGTTACATGCTACCAGAAATAAGCAAGATATATCTCGAAGAGGGTTTAGAGATTTTTACGTATTCTGTCGTAGAATCAATTAAGAAATCCAGAAAAAAATATGATGTTACAATCAATAAGAAAGCACGGTTTGTAGATCCCGAATTATGTAATGGATGTGGGGCTTGTGTCAAAGAATGCCCGGTAAAAGACATCTCTAACGAATTTGATTACGGACTGTCTAATAGAACCGCTATTTTCCAACCATTAACGGGTTCTGTAAATCCTCAACATATAATTGACTCAAGTAATTGTCTTCATTTCAAAGATAAAAGCTGTAACAAATGCGCTGAAATATGTCCAAAAGATGCTATTGATTTTAAACAGAAAGATGAGAAGATCAAGTTATCCGTTGATGCAATAGTCGTAGCAACGGGTTATGAACAGATAAATCCTGGTATTTTACCCCAATTTGGATTTGAATTCGATAATGTATTATCTTCAATGCAATTTGAACGCATGAATTCTATAAATGGTCCAACTGGAGGAAAAGTATTACGTCCTTCTGATAAGAAAGAACCTAAAAGTATAGCATTTATTCAATGCGTGGGATCGAGAAATAATGGTTCTCCCGGATGTGTTTCTTATTGTTCTACGGTATGTTGTATGTACAGTTCGAAGGAAGCTCTTAACATTAGGAGGAAAAAGATACCCGATTGTGAGTGCTTTATATTTAATACCGAAAAACGAGGATATGGAAAACAATATTATGATATGATGCTGGATGCGCAAAACCAATGGGGTGTTAATTATATTAACGGTAGAATATCATTTGTCGAGGAGAATCCTGAGAAACAGACTTTAGTAATAAAATATGAGGATTTAAACAGCGGTAAATTTAGTAGAAAAGAAGTAGATTTAATCGTCTTGGCTGCTGCTTTAACTGAAACCAAGGGTAAGAGGCAAATCGCTGAAATGGTAGGTAGCAAACTGGACTCTGATGGACTCTTTAATAAAGAAGAAGTTAATCAATTGGAAGAAAAAAACGTATTTATTACGGGCTTTGCTCGGTTTCCAATGAATATACCCGATTCTGTAACGGATGGTAGTGCAGTGGCATCTAAAATTGCTCAGAAGTTTCCCCTACCGTTAAATAGATGGACTCCTGATGAAATTGAAGAAGAATCCGAGGAAGTATTGAGTGAATCTGAACCACTTCAACCTCGAATTGGGATTTTTTATTGTGAGTTTTATGATAAGATTTCCGATATTCTAAATTTTGAAAAAATCGTTAAAGCAATTCAATCTAGTGATGATGTATTAGTACAAGAAATTGTGAAGGATGCAGATTCTCTTTCAAGTCGCAATAAGATGCAAAAAATTATTAAAAAATCTAATTTAAATCGCGTGATTTTTACATCTGGTTCGCCGCGATATTATGAGAATTATTTTACTTCGCTATTAAAGGAAATAGATTTTAATCTTGGATTATTTGAGATTATTGATTTACGAGAACAAAACGCCTATATTCATAAAAAGAACAAAAAAATGGCTCAAGAAAAAGCTGTTGATCTCATAAGGATGAATATTGCTAAGATTAGAACCTACTCTCCCATTGAAACAGTCAAAGGGGGAATCATACAGAAAGCATTAGTACTGGGAAATGATGCATCAAGCATCATCACGGCAAGTGCTTTAGCAAACCAAAATATTCCCGTTTATCATGTCCATTCTGAGCCCTTAAAGTATTATGATGCTGTTGAT
>WJKO01000805.1 GCA_014729055.1 Promethearchaeota archaeon
AAAACGAACTCGATGATTTTGAAATAAAAAAATCACAGAATAAAGAGAAACTACACGAAGCAGAAAAACGTATAATAAAATTAGAGAAGGAATTAGAAAGCTTACAAAATGAAAATAAAAGATTGCTGACAGATTCGCAGGATTTGAAATCTAAATTCGGAGATTTGACCCAGTCCTATAATGCAATTGCGGATTTAATTAACAATGAAGTAAATATCCTAAAATCAAAAAATAGCAATCTCTCAGCACTAGAGGAAGAAAATAAGAATTTAAATGAGAAGATTGTTGAGATAACAGCCGAAAAAGAGATGATGACGGAAGAAAAATTGAAATTCATGGAGAAAATGATGGATGAAAAGATCAACATGACAAAGAAAATTGCAGATCTTGAACAAAAAATATCTGAATATGAAACGAGAATTAAAAAACTCAAAAGAAAGGTACGTACAAGCAGCGATGATTTGTTTAGTAAGACAATGCAAATGGATCAAATGAAAAAACAGATTGATGATAAGGAACGAGCCTTGGAAGAAGTATCCGAAAAAATAGAGGGTATTGTAAAGGGAACTACTGGTATATTCACGAATTTAGAAGAATTATTCAAATATATTGATAAAATAGCTAACAATATTAAACGAATTATTAGAATTGCAGTACCAGATTTGGCTTATCTCAAAAAGAACAATTTTATCGATAAATTAAAAGAATTAGCGAAGAGTAAATACATTGTGAATTTGGCATACCCCGTAAATGAGGAACGGGATAGGGAGCTAATTGATGAATTGTTAGATCTAGATATTAGACTTACGAATACAGATTTAAAAAGTATATTCACCTTAGCCGTCGATGGTGGCAATGTCGCTTTAGGGGTAGTATCAGAAGATCGAGTTCGTGGATTATTCACGACGATTCCAGAACTTGTAACATTATTAAATGCTGCCTTGATGCAGCCTTTCGTGAAAGGTAAAAAAGTTTAAGAAATTTCGTCACTTTAATTGGTTTTTATCTTTACCTTATTTTTAATAATAAATCTAAGCCGATCAACGAAACATTAGGGCTATAGTTTTTAACGTTTTGTTTATTTCGTATCTGACTCACCCTCAAATCTTTTGCTGCTAAAAAATTTTCTAACTGGCTTATTCCGCGGGGAATTGGCTCAGGATCTTCACAGAATAAATAAATAATGAGTATTGTTCCATTTTTTTTTATAAAAGGTCGAATATCTTTTATGAATTCAAGATTGCGCTCGGGAAGATTCATAATGATGGTGTCAACATTTCCATAAATTGACTTACCTTGTTCTGAATCCTTAAAATTATGAAAATCCCCTAAATACGGATATATTTCTCCCTTAAGTTTTTTTTTATTCAATTGAATATTATTTTTTAAATACTGTATTGCTTCGGGATTTTTTTCGCAAGAGTATATTGTAACGTTATTATTCGCGCATATCTGTATTGAAAAGGGACCTACACCTGCAAAGCAATCTAGGACTATTGAGTTTTCACCATAATCTAATTTGGACACTCGCTTCCTTTCGGTAACCAATCGCGGTGTGAAAAACATTTTTTCTATATTTAATTCAAATTTGCATCCATTTTCTTTATGTAATGTTATCGGATTGTCCATACCTGCAATCAATTCATATTCTCTTATCCGAAATTCTCCTTTTACTTCACTTTTCTTATTATATACGGTCCGAATATTGTTGTGTAATTCTAATGCAATATCCCCGATTTTCTTTTTGAAGGTCTCAACAGTCATGTTTCTAGTTTCATCATATCGGACTAATATAGAATCAAGATCCCCCCATCGATCTATTTCCATAATTAAAATACTACCTATAATATCATAAGATAAGGATACATAAGGAATAATTTCTTCTGGAAAATTATCCTCAAGTGCTTCTCGGAGATTTCTAGGTTTTTGATAGATCAGATGTTTTTTTGTCATTAAGTTTTTGGTTACTTTAAAGTTTTTAATATGGTTGTTTTCCAGTAGTTTGTGTAGATTTTCTAATAAACGTGGTTTATCTATCATTAAATCCGGTGCAATTTTTAATGGTATAGAGATTTTATTCATTCCGGTTATATCTGAAATTTTATACTTATTATGGAGATCTATGCTTAGCTTACCTACCGCCTCACTTCTGATTATATCAATAGTTTTTTGGGTTAACTCCTTTGGAACCTCTATGCAATAAATTTCTTCGCTCATCTATATGCTCACATCAATTCATTGAAAAGACTTCAACCAGCATAATACCCTCTGGGTTCTGTAATTCATTAATGATTTCTCTATCAATATCTACGGCAGCTTTTGAACATTTAATAAGACATGTACGGTTGCATTTGTAATTACTTTTACGAAACACCAAGTCTTCTTTGTCAAATAGGTTTAGTTTTTCATTTCCCTCGCCAGTAAATTCATCTTGATGTCCATTTATTGAGAGTCTGATTAAGAACTTCTTTCCTGCTTGTATAAGTGTTTTCAGCCTTGCTGATAGATTTTCACATGATTTCTCTGATTTGATTCCGAGAATACAATCCCCTTTAGGTGTTAAAAAACTCTCTCGAGTAAATTCTAATGTTGATTTATGTGTTCCCCGTACATTTTTATGCCCATAAACCTTGAATTCGTCAATCTTTACTAGTTTCATTTTGTTTTCCTAGGTTCTATCACTATTTTTTTTTGAGATTTATGCGTATTGCAGTTTATTCTAATTATGTTCAATCTTATTGGTTACTTATAACAATCGCTTCGCTCAAAAAATTTTTATTTTAAGAAACTTTCTATCATATAAATTTATAATTGATAAAATGAATTATAAATATATTAAAAACAAGGGCGTGTAGCATAGCCAGGTTAATGCGCTCGGCTGATAACCGGGAGATCATGGCTCATTCCGTTCCATGAACCGAAATCGTGGGTCCGAAGCCCACCATGCCCACTATTTTTATACTTTACATTTCAGTATTTTCTTGAATTTGTTCCGTTTCTGTTCCATCATCTTCTATCGCGTTTTCGACTCCTTTTCGGATTGATCTCATTAAGACAATTCCTATGATTGTTAGTAGAAGCCCAAGTATAGTATATATTGTTATCTGATACCCGGGAAGTGTAAAACCGAAAATTACAATAGGAATTAAGACAAAGGTACTATTATATGCCGGAATTAAAACACTTGCTCGGACTTTTTTCGCAAATCCCCATTGTGTCACAAGGAAACTGGAAATTGCAGCAACAAATGAAAATAAAAACAACCCCCAACCTTGTGGTGTTGTTGGTAATGTTGAACTGTCTTGTCCAAACGCTTTAAGCAATGGATCCATTCCACCGCAGCTACCGGCAAATAATCCAAAACATAATCCAATAACGGTGAGGTTTTTCACCTTTTTATGTATCAAATATATTAGAAAATATCCGATACCTATGTAAATACACATGATTGTAAAAGCAGAATTGACATCAATTTCGCTCTCACCAATAGTTCTGGATGAATTCTCGAATCCAATAATCAAAGTTCCAATTATTAATATTAGTGCACCTATGTAATCTTGTTTCTTCACGTCTTCTTTCAATATCTTAGACGAATAGAACATGACGGCTATTAAACCTAACCCAAAAACAGAAGTAAAACTTGTCGCGTATTCTTTTCCCACCATTGCTGCGGAGATTATAGGAAAAATAGGCTCAATATTATTTAAAACCAAACCAACGATATATATGATTGGTTTCTTCACACCTTTCGCTGATTCGTCCAGTTCTTCTTTTTTTAATTTAGCCCGAATTTGATCAAATATCTCTATTCCTTGCCTCTCCATTGCTTTACTAACATGCAAAATTACCGTACTAATAGTACCCCAAATCATTGCAATTATAGCTGGTTCCATATGATATAATTAGCGCCAATCTAAATAAATTGAATCAACTGAATCTGGAATGTCTAAATCTTCCAGACAATACATATGAACAAGTAGTTGTTTTGGAAAGAATACAAACCGTGCTTTTTTAAAAGGTTTTGGATTAAAATAAGGGATATATGGGCTTTGAATACCAAACCAACCGCGTTCTCTACACGTCTTGCACAAATAATTACAGAGATTAGTCGATTCGTTCAGCGATAGACGATATGTATGCACTAAATCTAACCAACCACAAGGGATATTATTCCCGAATCCCGCAAGCTGCATCTCCCATGCAACTATAAATCCATTGATCTGTCCGTTATCCCCGTCATTGACAACGCAGTTAATTGCAGGATGATTTAAATACCAAATAAAGTCATCATAATCCCTAAGAAATGCCATATCATTATTTTTTAGATGATCTTGCATCAATTCATAAAGGCGATCTCCGTCTTTCTTCTCGTACTTTCTAACATTTTTATAATCTATTTTAGGAATTCTTTGTAACAAGCGTAATCCAAGTTTCTCAAACCACTTTAATTTAACAACAGAACTCACTTCTTTTACATTAAAAATACGAATCAAAAACTTCTTGATATTTAAAATCTCAACTCGCTTTAGGTTTGTTTCACTAATTAATTTTTCAGATGTATCAATACCATAAGCTTCTGGTTCAAATAATGCAAATCCCCCTTGATAACCTAGATCTTTACTTATTTTCAATAATTTTTTACCCATCCTCAAAGCCAAACCCTTTCTTTGATGTTTCCAATGTACGCTTGCGAAACCAGGAATTCCAAACTTATATATCCTGCCATTATATGCCAAATCTCTCGGAATTCCCCCGGTAAATCCGACAATTTCATTTGTAGGTTTATATATTGCTACAACATTGAGGTTCTTTGGCAAATGTGGAGAATTAAACATAAGACGAAAAGTATCCTCTTTAAAAGCGATTGTACCGCCTTCATTCGGAGAGTTTCTTATAAATGCATCTTTTACTACTTCCAAGACCGCTGGTAAATTAGAATCATTCAATGTTAATTGTTGAATGATATAATCATCTTTTTGTTCCATATTTTCTTATAATCTAATTCATTTATAAATAAATGTGGGAAAAAGTTTTACACAATCTCCGAATAGACAAGGATAACATAATTTAGAATCGGGAAACTTATAGAATATTCCCACAATATTTAAATAAGAATATTACTTTATATATAGTAGGACTATATTGATTTTGTCTTCGTTTGCCTGTCTTTGATTTTCTACAAATTGATCTCGGAATTTTGCTATATTGTTCGAAGTCTTTATTATTTCAGTTGAAAGGAGACCATCAAAAAGTAAAAAAGTGAATTAAACATGTCAGAAATCGATGCTGTTGTAAAGGATAGTTATAAAAGTCCAGAAATTAATTGTTGCCAAAATCCAAAGATTATCAAGAATGAAGAAGGAATTTTGGTTTGTAGTAACTGTGGGGTAACATATGGGCAGTCGTATTTATTTGAAGAACGTAGGGCATTTACACAACGAGAAATTAAGAATAGACGTAGAACTGAACCCGTCTGGAGAAATTTTGGGTCCAGAACGGTTATTTCTAATATTTATAAAGATGCAAAGGGACATTCGCTATCCCCTGAAAGGCGAAGATTATTCTCTCGTTTAAATAAAATTAACCACTCATTGGTTTCAAGTATGGAAAGAAACTTATGGGGTGCTCGTCCATATTTGAACCAAATTGCAGCTAAATTATTCATTCCCAATTTTATTAGGGAAACTGCTTGGCAACTTTATCTAAGTGTTGCTGAAAAGAAGCTAACCATGGGACGTACCATCAAAGGTTTTGTCTCTGCATCTCTTTATGCTGCCATACGAATCCATGAATTTCCACGATTATTTGAAGAAGTAACTGAAATTGCAAAAGTGCCGCGAAACTCTTTGCATAAATGTTTAGGATTAATAATTAAAAGAGTTTTTCCTGAATTTGGTTATAAGTATAAACCCATTACTATTCCTCCTTTAGTATATAGATTCGGTAATGTCTTAAAGTTAAGCATGAAAACCCAAAAGACGGCCATTGCCATACTTAGTAAGGCAATCCATAAAGGTTTGAGGCGTGGAGGAAAAGATCCAAAGGGTTTAGCAGCAGCTGCGCTATATATGGCTGCAAAACATAATCATGAACACAGAACTCAAAATGATATTTCTGATGTTGCTATGATTACAGAGGTTACTCTTCGGAATAGAATTCATCAAATTAAGAAGTATATCAAATAATTTTACTACAAATCTCTATTTAAAAATAATTTCGTGGACAAATGTATAGAATTTCATCTTTTTTTTATTCTTATTTAAAGCATAATCTTTTTGAATGCTAGAATCGTTAAGCTTATAGAGCTGAAATAAAAATGGATTCATATTTTAAGAAAATAATAATTTTTTGGGTAATTTCCCTCAGTCTAACTACGGTTCTTATGTTATTCTTATTACTCACTGGTGAAACATCCCTTAACTTTAGTATAGACATACTTTTAGTTACCTTGAAATTCCTATCGGGATTTGGCTTGATCCTTTCCATTACTTCACTCGCGATCTTTGTTTTAGAAAAATTTTCAGATGAATTTAAAGGTAACGAGAACAGAAAAAACATTAAAATATTCCTTCTCATAATGTTGCTAATTCCAATAGCATTATTGATTTACAACGGCTACAATATCTATGCAAGCTATAAAACGCAATCTAATGTAGATAATATTTTTGATCAATTGATCTTTATTTATGGTGTTTTATCATTGATAATATCTTTATATATTAAACCTACTCTTACTGGTGA
>WJKO01000806.1 GCA_014729055.1 Promethearchaeota archaeon
GATAAAACTCCGAAAAACTTTAGATTTTCGATAAAGGTCTGGAGAGATATAAGTCATCAGAGAGATATGAACGAACGGGCTTCCATAGATGATAAAATATCATATTTTATTACAGAATTAACCCCTATCATAGACAAGATAGAATGTTTACTTTTACAATTCCCGTCCTCCTTCGAGCCAAATGAGAAAAATATAGAATATCTGGAGAAGGTCATCTCTATCATTGATAATCTCTCTAACTTTGATGTCATCGTAGAATTAAGAAATAATAATTGGTTCTCTTCTGATACGCAGATATCGAATTTAATACAGGGTGAAGTATACCTTGGAACGATATATCTAAAAAATATTCAGCCATTCTACAATCCAGCTCAGAATAAATATTATATCCGACTTATTGGTGACCGAAAACTCAGTGATTTTAGCCGGATTCAGCGTGAAATGAAGGAAACTTGGAAAGAGCTTATCAGCAAACTCTATGATTTTCAGAAGAATGAAGAGATCACCGATATTTTCGTTATTTTTAATAATCACTTTAGTGGATTTGCACCTCAAGACTGTCTTAGATTAAAAAAAGAGCTGGGCTTAAAATATAAAAGATTTGATACTCAACGGAAGTTAAATGACTATATTTGAATATTTCGATTCTTTTTTACGAATTCATTTAGTTTAAAATTGCTGTTTTTCGCAATATCACAGATTGTGCTGTTTTTAAAGTATTCAAAATTGAATTCCGTCATTTCTCCTGACTTTTTCCCTTCAATAGGCATCAGTCGTGTTGTCAAAGGTTTATTCAATCTCGATGAAATCATAGCTACATCCATCATCAGCAGAGCTAACGTTTCCACATTAATATCCCCTGGAAGTGGAATACAATCTAATCCTAACCCACAAACGCAAGAATTGAGTAATAGTTGAGTAATATTCACTAATCCCTCTTCATGTCGTTTTGCTATAAAATAGTCTTCTAATAGAGGTTGCATAAAACCTGAGAAACCTATCTGTGGTCTATCGATGCTTTTTAGAGCTGAAGTTAAAAACCCGATTCCAAAAACAGTACCAATTTCTCCAAATTTAGAGAGTTCAAATGACTCTATCGCCTTTGCTATACTTTTGTCCGGTACTGGATATTGGGCGGGACTAAAATCAACCCCAACAAATTGAATATGATGTTTCTCGGAGAAGGGTTTCGCAATAGTGCTGATATCATCATAGATCTTAGTAAATCGCTCTTGAATATGGGTGTGAATTTCATGCATACCGCAGTCTTCGTTACAATATTTCTTTGATATATTTATAATTTCATCAGCAGCTTCTAACGCAATCGTCAACTTAAGATTTTTTCCTAAGTGGTAGGCGCTCGGGAAAAAAGGCGTATTTGGTTTCACATTAAAAGTGGCTGCGAATTTTAGATTCAGAAAACCATCAATCTTGGCAATCTCCTTTGTTAATTCGGAGGCATGCTGGATTGCCTCAAAATTGATACCATGTAACGAGCTTACTTGCAAACTGGTGAACATATTCTCGTGTTCCGAGAGAAGGCTAGGAATACGATTAATCAATTTGATTTGAGTTTTCGTCAAGTCTTCTACTTGATCACATAATCCGGCATGTGCAGAATAGAAATCAAGCAGACCATCGTCACAAAAGTCGTCCAAAGCATCTAACACAATGGTAGGATTGGAATAAAACATTGATTGATTTAAATGAGTATCCTTGTGAAAAGGAGGAGTACACATTCTGATTGTTTCAACATCTATATTGATATCTTGGAAATCCTGCTTTAGATCATGAAAGGAATGCAATAATTCCTCAAACTCGTCATATTCTTCCTCGATATATTCTGTATTGGTTCCTAAGGTTAACGCGCGGATTTTCATGATTTCTCGCTATCCGTAATTACCATTTTTTTGTTATTCTATAATTTTCAATGTCTGGTTTCTTGTCCAATCCTCCGTATAGATAGCGTTGAGGAGGAATAAGCCTTAAACTCTCAAGATCTTCCACAGAATTTGCTTTTGCTAGTGTCATTATATCTTCAAGAGTCATTATCGCCATTTCTGCTCTGGTATCTGCATCTGCTGAAGCGTTATGTGGAATGAAGATAAATCGCAATTCTGGATTTTCTTCTGCAATTTTCTTGTATCTTTGCAAGGTCTCTTCTAAAATTGGTTCATTTTCATAAACATCAAATGCTAAATTGATTGATATTTCCTTCTTTTCCAGCAAGTCAAGCAGTTTTTCCGTATGAATTATAGGTCCTCTTGCAGTATTCACTAGAAGAGCATTTTCTTTCATGAGTCTTAGATATTTTTCTCCTATAATATGTCTCGTTGCAGGTAATAGTGGAACATGGATTGAAACTATATCGGAATTCATGAATATGCTTTCTAAAGATCCCACATACGACAAGTTCTCGTATTCGCTTTCAATATCGCTTTGTTTTTCGATATCATAATATATTATTTGAATGCCCCATGGCGCGAGTCGCTTTACTATCTCTTTACCGATTTCTCCAAGACCAATAATACCCAACACTTTATTATCTATAGTGGAGTTGAGATTTTCATCTAAGTCCCATTTTTGACCTGGTTTCCACTTTTCATCCCAGACGAAATTATGAAGGGAAATTAAATTGCGGAGATTCGCTAAGATGACGCTAATCGTAAAATCAGCTACTGTCCTATGTAAAACACCTGGCGTATGAGTTATTAAAACATCTGGTTGCATGAAGATATGGTTATATCCAGCTGTGCTTGTACACACAGCATAGACATTCGAGTCCTTTAGCATATCTGCCGTGATTGGATGGCTTAGATGACAACCAATTATTTCTGCACCCCAATTGTTAATTTCCTCTTCAATATACTGCTTATCTGGAAACCTATCTGCTGAAACATGCAAGTCAACGGTTTCCTTCAAATCCTTCCATAATTCAACAATTTTATTACTTTTTTCTTCCGAAACCTTTGGATGATCTGCTATTTCTCTAAACACTTTCGTTGCTAAATAGACCTTTGTCTTTTCCATATTGGATCATACGTAAATAAATAAAAAAAATATATCACTAAATTTAATAGAATAAAAATAGAATAATAGAATAAAAATAGAATAGAATAAAAATGGATTCCAAAGCGCTTATTCCAAAAGAACAAGATAATAACTTAAATCCGACAAAGCCGATTGATTATTGGTTATTTATTACTATTGGTGTCGCTGTTTCCCAAGGAAACATGATTCTAAATGAATACATAAATGAGACTTCCAACTATACCTACATCCAAGCAATTAGTTATTTAATAATTATATTTATTGCAATGGTACCTGGTATTGTCTTGGGAATATGGAAACGACCACGGGGGTATGGCTACCTATTCGGTTATGTGATTGGTGGATTTATTGAAGTTGTTGTTGGTGATACCTATATTGGAATATATACTGCGTTCGTTTCATTTATGTTAATTATCATTCCACATCTCATTTTTAAACATTGGCGTTCTGTGAGTAAAGTCAAGTTCGAGTAATTAGAATTTTCAAATATTTTTTAATTAATTTTATATTCATATTTGATGAAATATTTATCAGCATTTTTTTTATTTGTGCTAGTA
>WJKO01000807.1 GCA_014729055.1 Promethearchaeota archaeon
GTTAAAGTATGTGTATAAATTCCATCTCCGTCCTGGTCAGTTAATTCCCCTTCACCAAATCTCCATCTATACGTAAATGAGACATTCGTTAAGGTTTGATTGAAATCTAAATCCTTTAAACTGACCCGGATAGCAAAACTCTCGCCGGGGCGAATACTGCTTTCCTCTTCATCAAAATCCGCTGTTATCCCAGTTTGTCTTCTTCTCACTGTAACCCTGATGTTTATATTTTGGGTTTCAAAGTTAGTTCCTTGAGCAGTTATTGTTAATATATTGACACCTAAAACTAAATCTGCTTTGGTATCGAGTAAAACAGTATATTGAGTACTATTCTCTGAATATGTGAGGTTGGTTTCAAGTGTATTACTAAATAACTCTACTTTCCCATCATTTATGATATTTCCTTCATTATCAACATACTTAGCAGAAATATTAAGTTCTGTTCCTACTGGAAGCTCAATAAAGGTATCTTCTGTTTTATTTTGACCGTTAAGGAATAAAAGAATATCCGTTTGCTTTTCAAATATCTCAACGACAAATGGAAGGAACTGGTTGTTATAATTTTCTTTTTCGGCAAAAACGGTCAAAGTATCTACGGCTTGTCCTAATTGGGTACCTTGTATTACAGTAGAATATTGGTTAAATTCAGTATCCTCGGTAAGATTTATATTCAAGCCTCCGCCTGATATCCTGATTTTAGAATCGGGTAAATGCTTTCCTTGTCCATCTTCAAAAGTTGCTGTAATATTCAACTGTCCGAACAAATCCATTGAAATCTGTTCATTTGACTCGATTTCCTCTCCGTCCACAAATACTTTTAGAGCAGTATCTAGTCTCAATATTTGTACCCGTATTAGAATCGATTGAGACTGATATTTATAGGCATCAGCAGTTATTATAAATGATTGAAGCGTATTTGCACTGAATGAAGATGTATTAAAACTGATTTCATAAATACCAGTTGAAGTCTGATTTACAAAACTCTCACCAGTCCATGATGTACTTAAATTTGCATCTATTCCTGTCCGTGGAACACTATTTTTTTCTGTGAAATTTAACTGTACAGTAAAATTATCTTTCCATGGTGTAGTAAAGAAATCTGAATTAACTTCAAGAACCGTTTCCTTAACAACATCAATTACAATTTTAATTGATTTATTTACATATATGGATGAGTTTCCATAAATCATAACTGTGTTATTTCCTTTATCTGCTTTCGACGTATTAAACTCAAGGAGATAAACACCAGCGCTAACCATCGGTAAACTAAAAACAGAGTTATTAAAATTAGCATAAACAAATCCCACATCATCCGTAATTGCTGTATTGTCAACTAAGTCTTTGTATTCGATATATATATTCTTAATCGTTCCATCTATAATATTATCATAGAATGTTATCCCTTGATCCGTTCGTAAGATTGAATCATGAACCACATTAAATCTTTTGAAGATCAAACCTGTTTGGTTTAATTCATTGGTTGCATAGGAATTATTCCATGTAATAACGGCTTGATAAACTCCCGCTTGGTAATTTGGAGGTGATTCAGGAATTTGAATTAGATCAAACTGAATCTCTCCAGAACTTTGCTCGATGTTAACATATTTGTCAATCCATATCGATCCATCCGGCAACTGGACTTTTAAGTTTGCTTGTGTGCTTGTTAAATAACCCGAGTTTAAAGCAGTGTTTTTAACCTTGGAGGTGATGTTAAGGTAATTTCCCGAAAGATATTCTTCGCTCTCCACCCAAGAACCAGAGGTTGCATTATTAAACAAATTTAATTCTGTGAGATAGTTTTGAGAAGATGCGGTGATTTGCCACCAACCATCATTTAGAGTAATCGAACCAGCGGGAATACTTAGAATTTTAAATGATCCTTGAGGTGATATAGTACAATTCTCAAGATAGTTATTAAGATCTCCGCTTGTGGGAGAGAAAACTTCTTCAAGATTTATATCGGTAGGAACTTCTATCTCTATATCCGTTATGTTATAACTAATTAATCTTACGGTATCGACCCACCACTCCCAATCTACTTGACTATTATTAAAAACAGAAAATGTTGTACCTTCATCTGGACCATTCTCCGTATAATATGTTTCAGGAGTATCTTGGATAGCAAAATGATTAATACTTGAATCGAATTCAAGTTTATATGTACTTAACGTGTTTACTCCAAAGTAATTAGAAATAAAACTTAAATTCCCTATAATATCGCTACTAAAGTTTGTATAGATAATATCTCCTCCCCACCGACCCCCAAGATCTTCTGAACTCAATTTTAGTTGACCACTACCCCAGTTTATGTTCTCTATAGGGATACTTTTGTTTACATTTAAATCTACTTGGTTGGGTTTTACTTCAGATTTTATGATATATTTAAAATTGCTAAAAAACATTTGTTGATAATCCGTATTTGTTAAACCAGGACCATATTTTGCTGTTTGGGCAATGTATTCTAATGAAATGTTAATTTTTGTTTGGATATTTTCTAAGTGTTGGGGAAAAACATTAGTATTATTAACCCACAAACCTTGGGGAACAGTAATAGTATGCCAAGATTGATCTGCTAAACTCCCCAGTGAAGCAGATCCTATTCGATAAACATCTTTTCCGTTAATTTCGATAGAGAAATCCCAAGAGTTAAAGTCTGCCAAGTGGTTACCATAGACATCAAATTGTAATTCACTATCTATAACACCACCCCTTGGAATAGAGACGGTACTATTCCACCATGCTTTGTCACCTCGTGAATATCCTGAATCATCACCTACCACTTCACCATCTATCCTTAATTCTAGGCTATCCCTCCCTGGAAAAGCAGAACTATTTAAATAATTTCCACTAAACTCATTTACATAGCCTCGGTCAGCAGTATTATCAATTGAGTTGAAAGTCCAATTTTGATATTTATTTTGTATGTCGGTTGCGTCATTTTCACCAGAATTATAAGTACCATCATCTTTATTTCCATAATCAAAGCTACCATTAAACCAATTTTTGGTCTCATATAGATTATCTATTCTAA
>WJKO01000808.1 GCA_014729055.1 Promethearchaeota archaeon
GCATATATGAATATTTTAATAGCTCATATTCATGGAGGAGATGTTACTCGCGGAGGATTAGATGAATCTGCCCGGCATGCTATAACTAAATTTTCACATATTCATTTTCCAGTTACACAAAGAAGCGCGGAAAGAATTATTAAACTAGGAGAGGATCCATGGCGTATAACAGTAGTTGGAAGTCCCTCCATTGATACCATTAAAAACATAAAATTATTAACAAAAAAAGAAATAGAAGCAAGATTCAAAATTTCTCTCAAACAACCTTTAATACTTATGATTCAACATTCTATATCGACAGAACCAGAAAAGGCAAGATCTCAGATATTAGAAACAATTAAAGCACTAAAAAGAATAAAAATAAATACTATAATTATTTATCCGAATTCTGATTCTGGGAGTCGAACCATCATTAGAGAATTAAAAAAAATACAAAATTTACCTTTTATACAATTATATAAAAGCCTAGATCACAGAGTATATTTGAGCTTGTTAAAGAATGCGAATGTTCTTATTGGAAATTCTAGCAGCGGAATAATAGAATCAAGCTTTTTAAAGACTCCCGTTGTAAATATAGGACATAGACAAGAAGGTAGAGAACGATCTTTAAACGTTATCGATGTAGAATGCAATTCTATCAAAATAGAAAATGCGATCCAAAAAACACTATATGAAAAATCATTTTTAAAACGAGTTGCCGAATGTAATAATCCGTATGGTGGAGGAAACGCAAGCAAACTAATAGTAAATAAATTAGTAGAATTGAAGATAGACGAGAAATGGTTTCAGAAAAAGATAACTTATTGAAATTATGAATTGGGATTATAAAATCGTGCGACATGAATTGATAGAAATAACGCGAGACAATAAAAGGGGATATAAACGAATACTTGAAACTTTACTTCTCATGTCTCAGAATCTTTTTAAGAATCCTAAATAAAAAATTTTTCAATGGAATTTTAAAACCAAGATTTTCAAATCTACTGATATCTTCTTTCGTAATTACTCTAAACATAATTAAATATGCTAAGAAAAACATAAGAAATAGGAAGGCTTGTAAGATAAATTCAACACCTATTTCAATTACGTAAATTGTGTCAAAGTCGAATAGATTGTTCAGAACACCAGATGCCCACTGAATAATGATTTCTGCATTCAAAAAATCCAAAATAACGTATTCAAAGTAAGGAAATATTACGGGAACTAAGATAAGTACAATCACAATTAGCGCAATAAAATTCTTGAATAAAAGCAATATAGAGAGCTTAAATTCTTTGATAATGTATCTACCAAAAAACCAAAATAGCACAACCGCAGAAGCCCAGCCAATCAACCGTGAATAAATTATTCCCTCAAAACTAAAAAAATACATTCCAAAAAATGCTAGCACTGTAAAAATTGCATTTTCTATTAGAGAAATAGCCATAAATGATCTTTGATTTTTGGTAACAGAAATTAATTCCTTGTAATTTGCTTGGAGTGTTATAAAAAACGCAGAAAAAATATAAATCTCTACGATGGGAATAATTATGCGATACTCAGAGGGATAGATAATTGTAATATATAGCTCACTTAAGAAATGTAGCAATCCAATTATTATACATACTAAGAAAGTGACAAAGTTTATTGTTATTTTAAACAATCGTAACATCTTTTCTCGCTGATGTGTCGATTCCAAGTCTGATAAAACTGGTGCATTACTAACAGATATACCACTATATGCTTTTGATGATATATTATTGCAGATGTGATCATAGGTGTTGTAACTTGGTATTCCGTAAATATTTAAGAACGCTGTGTAAAATTGTTTATAAAGTAACCAAGAGGCATTTGAAACAGAATAGTATAATCCAAATTTAGTTAGACTCTTAATATCTTGCCAACTGACCTTTTCGGGTTCAATATTCCTATAATCCTTTCGATAATGATAATAATAAAAAGGTATCGCGTAGAACCATTCTAAGGTAACAACTATCGCTAGTATCGAGAGTTTTACATCAGCATTCAGAGGAATTAATGCCAAAATAATATAAAAGGAGAGCGTTATCAACTTTCCAATGAAAAAAAATTGGGGTTGAAAATTATATTGTTTATGTGCAATATAGAAATCGCGAAATATAGCATTAGTTGCAATATATAATATTTGTGGGGATACAAACAATAAGAGAATATAAAATAAATCTTTAGTTCGATACCAAAGAATTATTGAAAAAATTGCGTAAAAAAGCGTTATACCAAGAGATAATGTGATTTTTACTTTAAAGAAATAATTTAGTATTCCTTTAATTCTCGCTTTTTTCTTATTTATTAACATCTCCGGAAATTGATAAATTATTATCTGTTGTGATGATGGTGGAATAAAATTTAATATTATTTGGGGTGCGGTTGCTATTACTGTAGCATAGATAAGTTGTCCCCATGCATCTTCACTAATTATTCGCGAAATTATCATTGTTAGTATAAGATTTATCGGAATTGACCCATAGCTCATTAAAAAATTGAAGAATATCGCCTTGGTCATGTGTTTCGATGTAGTTTCGAGATTTATCTCTTCATTGGAAGTCTTCAGAGGATTTTCTTTGAGATTTTGATTTTCTCTTCGTTCTTTCTCATCCAAAATAAATCAATCCATTGATTTTAGTCGTTAAAATAGGTCAGAGCTATTATTTCTTCAATATTATTAGTTTTTTTTACATTCAAATTAATCCAATCCAGACTTTATTAATCAAAGTAGACTAAATCTATCATTTTAATGAATAAATATGCCTCAAAGAGACTATCATTTCTGTTCTGACCTGCAATATATTGTCTTATATTTTTTCGAATTTTTTCAGTAATAAATATCTTCCCTTCAATTGCTGAAGGTGTGGAGATTATTTTTGTTATATACTTCCATAATTCTTCATCCTCTTGAATAATATCACTGTAAGTAATTAGATGGAAGATTTTTTTTCTTATGAAATTATTTTTCATTAAACGCATTTTTATAATGTTTAAAAGGGAATGAAATTTTTTTGATATTTTCTTAAGAATTTTCGGATAATTCAGAGGCAATATAGCCCAATCTACTCTCATGTTGGCCAATCGTTTGTTTATTTTACGGAGAATCTCAATATGAGTTTTTCTCTCACATATCCAGTTAATATCTCCTTTCAATATCGTTTCAATTACGTTCTTATCCATTATCGGCAATAATATTTCGAACTTTTTAGATAACACCCTTAAGGAGTCAGGTCTTTGTCCAATTCCCTTGATATAGGCAAGCATCTCAAAATGTTTTTCTTTAAGTGTTTTATTTTCTGATTTTTCTAAAAACGTCAAATATTCGTCTTTCAAATCTTTGTATGATAACATATTAGTGAAATTGATAAATTTTTCATTATCCTTATAGTTATTTGATGCCTTGTATTTCAAGAAATATTGGAAAGAATCCTCAGCTCTTGTAAACACTTTATTTAAACAGAATTGACCTCCTAATAACTCACCTATGAGGATTCCAGATAGTAATGGACAATTATAATTACCCAACCTTTCCGCCAATAGTATTTCTCCTCTAAGGACAGTATAGTGTAAACAAATATTTCTCACTAAATCTTTGAAATCATAAATCACACGTTTTTTATCCTTCTTGCAAAAATGGATGATTAATCTTTTGAAACTATTTCGTAATTTCTTCATAACTCGATTAGCAACTTTTAAATCCTTCAAATTCGGATTAACCATTGTATGCGTTTCGCTACAACATGTAATATTTTTATTATTTTTAATCTTATCTACCGTTGCGATGTTAAGTCGAGAGTCATACCCTCCTGAAAGTTGACAGATAATCTTACTCTTATCTGCAATTCTTCTCTCAATAGCATCGATCCAATATTTATGTAGTTTCTCAGTAAAAGAATTAAAAGCGAACTTATTTGCTTTTTTAAACACAAAGGAGAAATATTTCTGTATCTTAATTTTCGTCGTATTAATATTAATTTCTAATATCTCACCCGATTTCAATCTTCGAATATTGCTAAAATAGGTTTCTCCCTCTACTAGATTTCCATATAATAGAAGATGGGAAAACGCCTTAAAATCGGGTAACTTATGTTCTAATTGTCGACTAGCGAGATACATAGAGGTTGTGATAACAATTCTTTTTTCGGAAATGAAATAATAGAGAGGATGTAATGCGAACCTATCTGATATTAATACCGCTTCATTTTTCTTAAAATCTATGATTAATAGATTGAATTGTCCATTCAAATTTCTTGCCAAATCTTTAAACTCAATATCCTTCGATAAAAGATCTAATATATAATCCAAAGGAGATTCTATTTTCGTCCTGTCATCGTATAGAATCCCTTCAAAAATATATATAATTTCGTTAATCTTTCTCATACATATATCTAATTTTCTGTTTTGACATACACAAAAACCACATTGATAGTCATTTTTAAAAAATTCATATCGAAATTCTAAATCTGAATCAAGATAAGGAC
>WJKO01000809.1 GCA_014729055.1 Promethearchaeota archaeon
GTCCACTTCTTTGAGAAATTTGGTCTTTACAACAGAATCTTCAATATCATATCCTGGATCGGATTTATGAAACACAATTGTTATTTCAAAATCGTCACTATATTTGTTTAATTCCTCCCATACCAGTTTAAAATAACCAACATTGAGATCAACTAACAAATCGTCTTGAATATCAACAACATAGAAGAAATAGGTAACATTGTTGAAAAAAATATCTGGAGCATCGATATATCGCTTTCGATATATCTCTTGCCCTCCATAGTCCCACAAAAAGAGTTTCTTGTCCAGAAATTCCATTGTTTCCCTATTTACTCCTTGTGTGGGTTTTAAATTCGTCAACAAGTGAAATTCTCTACTTAGAGATTTAATTATTGATGTTTTCCCGGCATTAGATAATCCTATGATAGCAACCTTATTTCCTTCCGACATAACTAAATATGTTAGGATATGACTAAATAAATATTTCTCAAGTTCTTCTTAGTTTCTTCTTAAGTTCCTTTTAAGTTCTTTTTAAGTCTTTTTGGCTTTCAAAAGTCTCCTTAAATCGCCAGTCCCGAAAATACCGATGCGAATGATAATGATCGAAACTACGGGTAAAAATAACCACCAATAATTGAGATTTTCAACCATATCATACAACATTGATTCATTCATTTCAAAACCCGGGTAGTCTATTGTGATCTCCCCCTTAGGATCATCATTCAATGCTTCATGTAATTCCAAGACCGCATCGTCACCCCACTTTTTCTGCATACGATAAATTGGTGCATGAAAGATCTCATTCATACCTGCAGCTTGAGCTATTTTACAATCTTGAATATAGCGGTCAAGACCTGTTTCGTCATCAGTATAATAATCCGTCCCTACTGCCAACCAGCCTAGCAAAATGGAGCGCCCTCGGTCTCCTAAAAGGGCTATTTGTTCATAACTATCACGATATACACAATACCTTCCTTCATCTTCATTGTTGTCTTGATAGCACATATGTCCAAACAAGACATCAGGATTTTTAGAGAGTGGGTCAAACGGACATCTGGTATAATCGATATCACCATCTATACTATCCAAGAGCTCTCCTTTACCCGTTACTACATAGGATTTATAGCCCAAAGAACTGACTTCAGCATAAAGTTCTTCATATGCTGCCGTGGCTTCTGCAAATAAGGTCCGATTTTGCTCATTAGAATGATACCAGCTTCGTCTCGTTCTTGCCCATTGTTCAGTATAGCCGAAAAGGTCCCCGATAGTGAAATTCGTCCCGCCCGGATCTCCTGGAGCAACAGCATGACCGCCGGGCTCAAAATCATAACTAATACCTTGGAACATGTCCCATTTCCCATCTGCCCAATAAAGAGTTGTATAACCAATTGGTACCGAGTTTTGATAATTAAATACATGGGGGAATTCAATGCCATTGGATATGTCGAGATAGAATTTTATCTCCCAGTAATCAAGCAATTGAAATAAATACGTCCTATTAATCCAAGCAAATACATTATCGTTGTATATGAAATCTCCGTGGTAATTCATAATCAATGTACTCTGGCTTATGTTTAAGTCCTCCAATAACTTGTTATTCAAAACATATTTGAATGTCACATTTACATCGCCGTGGACAGCGGGTAATGGTTCAGAAAGGATTATCGTCCCATTGGGATATGATTGAGCACCTATGGAATAATTTGCGTAGTTTTTCTCTTTACCACCTTCCGAAACATTCAATATATAGGCCAGAGACCCATTTCTAAAGTAATCTGGATCAATATCTAATGTATTGTTGGAAAGTTCAATTCGGTTTAAATTTGTAACCGAGACATTTGAATTAACAGTTGTTATATTTAAAGAAGGGGGTCCCCAATACGAACTGACAGTCTGGAAATCATCGGGCGCTTTTATCTTAAATGTATAGTTCCATCCGTAAAAAGTGCCAATTCCCAGAATACTAACGCCCGAAATAATGACAGCCAGTAGGGTTAACTTTGATAGTGTTTTAACACGTATTTGACCGCCTTGAAAGAACTCTGTATTGAGCATTTTATATAGATTAAATCTGTGCTTCTTTAAAATGGGAATTTGAGTTTGTAGAAATACTAAAAAACTGCCTAAAAGAAGAATCGCAATCAAAATCTCTAACAGAGTTCCATATACAAATATTAAATATGCAGCAGTTCCAGCCAAGATTAAAAACAAGATCGTGCCATTGCCGAAATTGCCTTTCCAATGCCCGCGAATATTTACGATAAATGAGACACCATTTAGAAAGACCATAATTATAGATAATGTAAAAACTAATTTATTAAAGGGGCCAGAGAAAAAGACCATCATGTAGGAAAACAAAGCGATTCCAATTAAAAGCAGAAGCGAATTGAGGAGAACCGACACGGGCAATAATTTATAATAGTGCCCTCCGACAACAGATAATATAGCGAGTAAGCCCAAGACAAAGGTGAGAATAATCTTATCCAGTAACATAAGACCCGTAAAAAGAGGAATAAAGAAATATTGAACCGCAAAAATTGAATATATAACCGCATTAACGAATAATGTGTCTTTAATGAGGTGTTTACCTTCCAATTTCATTTTAGAGTTACGATTTTCCTCATGTATTGAAGATATATTTTCTATTTTTTTTTTTTGCATATAGTTTTTGCGACAAGGTCTTTCTATATATCAAACCTAACTGATAGAAAATTATTTATTTCATTTTAAATGAAGTAAAAATACTATGAGATATACGACTTATTACTGTCGGTATCAATGCCGTCACTGCGGTCGAATGGCTAAGGAAAAAAGTGCATCACCCAACGTTAAACCCATGCAATGTCCTGGTTGTGGTTTAGTTATATGTAAAAAATGCCACAAAATGCATTTTTGTAGCCACTGTTTTAATAAATTAAGTGAGAAACAGAAATCACGATTAAAAAAAATTGACAGAAGATGGTATTTGTTTTTGAGCTTTTTCATATTTTGGGCATTTTCACCATTTATTGTTGGCGGGTTTGCATTATTGCTATCAGATTGGTTGGAATCATCGGAATTATTGATGAACATTGCAAATGTGGTTAGTATCGGAGCAATACTAGGATATCTTCCTGTTTTCTGCATATTGGCATTTCGATCGAATACCAAGAAACGGAAACGAGAAAGAAAAATTAAAGAAATTGGAAGAGAATTACATTCATCTCCCAGTGTCGCGCATACATCATCATCAAATACAAACATAACGAATGCTCAATATCACAGCGTTCAAGAACCGTCAAGTGTAATGATGGGAACACATACTATTGGAAATATGGAGGCAATTTCTACACAATTTAGCAAAGAAGAACTTAGCAATCTTGCAACTCGGTTGACACCTGAGCAGTTTCAGAATATAAACTATCTAACAATGCTGAAAGAATATTGGGATACCAATTTCAGCGAAAAGTATCAACAATTTTCTGGATATGAAGTATATCATATAACTCCAGACTTTGTTTCATTGAATAAAGACATTATCATCATTATGGAAATTGTTTTCGGTCAAATGACACCACATTTGCTCGTTGGAGTTAACGATATAGATACACTCAAGAATTCAGTTGTCACTGAAGGTCCTCCTGGGTTCTGGAACAATCCTGATAGAATGTTGAAACGGACTTTTAATTATCCCACTCAAGAAAAGGGACAAGCAATGCAGGCGAGTAATGATATTATATTCTTGACGCTTGGTGTACTCAGTAGAATGGACGCAGGTATTACACCTCACCTCAACCCAGAGCAAGCTGTTAATTATAATGAATCGAGTCCCTTTTATGGAGGAAAAATACCAGAAAAACGGGGAAAACAAGAGTCTCGTAGTACAGAAGAGATTGAGGTAAAACAAGAACCAGAGTCAGTTGAACCAACTATAAAAAGTAGATTGACATGGAATGTTCCGGTTAAGCTCAAGGAGATAGAAGAGGAATCTGACGAGGTTAAAGAAGAACAAGAGATTGCACAAAATAACATTCAAGAAATGACCTCTGACTCACAAATAGACAAAATAACTGAGAGAGATGAAGAGCAACCTGCACCAGAAGTTCAGCAAGAAATTACTGAAACACAAAAGGATAATCCTTTAAGTGTCTTTTTCAATAAACCCGTTCCCGATTCAAAGAAGAAGAAAAAGAAAAAGAAGAAACAAAAGAAAATTAAAGAATTTACACCATTAAACTTAGATATTCGGGCAGATTTAATGTCAGAAGATTCGGAAATAATTAATAAACCATGGTTCAGTGGAGATTACTATGACTTTCTCAATTATTGGTTAAAAACTATTCAAGATTCACCTCTTATCGATAACTCTGAGGATTTAGGGGGAATGGTAAGGTTTTCAAGAGAAATGCTTGTTCTTTTAACGCAAAGAGATGAGGATGATCCTCAAGCAAAGCATAACTTGACATACCACGAATCTGCCTCAGAATTGTTTGAAAATGGATATATTGACATTGATATTCCGCCACCTAACCTAACTCCAAAGGGAAAACTAATAAGAAATATATTCACTAATGTTGACGTTGAGATTCTAACCCGATTCCAACTAATTCCATTAAAAAAGTTTCCCCCCAAGGGTTCAAAACATGAATGCAAGATCAGTGATTGTGAAAGTTTCGAGGAGGATATGACGGATGGCAAGCGTGGCCTAAAAATCAATGTAAAAGACAGCTATAAATTTTAGAAGAATCAAATCTGATTTTTTTACACAGATTATTTCTCAATTTTTATTTTGCCACCGCTTATAGCTATTAGTAGATTTTTAGAGGATGAACATCTTCATGACACTAAATGAATATCTCAATCTTAAACCATCAGAGTTAAAGCAAGCCATAAATGAATTTCCGATTGCTTGGATCCCATTAGGATCACTAGAATGGCATTCACTTCATTTGCCTTTAGGGACAGATGGCTTGAAAGCCGAAGCAATGCTGAGAAATTGTGCTGAAAAATTTGGAAAAGGGGTCTTTTTTCCATGTCGATATTGGTCCGGTATTGATACTATGAAATTTCCATATACACATGAGGTGCCCAAACGCGGAGAGATCAAGTTCTTTAAGCGTACTCTCGAGCAGCTCTACGGAATGGGCTTTAGATATGTCATAATCCTCACTGGTCACTATCCTACTTCTATTGTTAAAATCTTACAGAAAGCAACTCAATGGTTTATGAAAAAACACAATGATGCATTTGCAATCGGAATCCCTGAGTACTACCTTTTAGCTGATATAGGGTATTTTGGAGATCATGCTGCAAAATGGGAAACCGATATTATGCTCCATTTTTATCCCGATCTCGTTGATCTTGACATCCTGCCCGATAATTATGAACATATTCAACGTGTTAAGGAATTGGGGATTATGGGCAAGGATCCCAAGATATATTCCAATGCAAAAAATGGCGAAAAAGCAGTCAACTTGTTTACACAGCGTATGATAGAATTAATTAATGAAGTGGTAGAGAGACAAAATTCCAAACTAATTATCAATATGTATGAAGCCCATAAAAAGAAAGTCAAGGAGTTGATAGATCTTAAAAATTTAGATCCTGCTATGGATGTTTTAGGTATGGAAGAGAAAAAAGATTTCTTAAAGCAAGCGAAATGGATGATAGTAGATCGATCAAAGGGTAAATTTGAAGAAAAATCCATAAATAAAGAAGAGGAAGAAGTAGATTAAAATAGGCTGAAGTAGATTAAAGTAGATTGAAGTAGATTCTATTTACCTATTTTTAATGTTACATTATTATCCAATCTCTTCAACTGGTTTATCACCGCATTCTTCTTGCAGTTTATGAAGCTTTTCTTTTAATATTTTAACAATTTCTCCATACGCGGGATCCTTATAGACATTATGCAGTTCAAAAGGATCCTTTTCCAAGTCATATAGTTCCCATTTAGGAGCCGGATAGGTGACCTCACACGTTCTATCTTTCGATATTGCACCTTCAACCTCAGCATTCCCATAAAAATATATTAACTTATATTTTTCCGTCCTAATTCCGTAATGCGGGCTCACTTCATGAACACTTTGCACCATAAAATACCGATAATAAAACGCATCACGCCATTTGTGGGGAGTATTACCCTCTATTATATTGCGAAAACTCATACCTTGCATTTCTTCGGGGATCTTAAGGTCTGCATAATCCAAAAATGTTTCAGCAAAGTCTAGATTCATTACCATTTCGTCAATAACAGTTCCATTTTCTATTCCTTTTGGATACCGCATTACAAATGGCATGCGTAAGCTCTCTTCGTAAATAAATCGCTTATCATACCACCCGTGATCGCCCAGAAAAAACCCTTGATCGCTTGTATAGATAACAATTGTATTGTCTGCGATCCCCTCTTCGTCTAAATAGTCTAATAATCGTCCAACATTATCATCGACAGAAGCAATACATCGGAGATAGTCTTTAATATATCGTTGGTATTTCCATTTTCTTAATTCTTCTTTGGACTTAAATGTTATTTCTTCTTCTTCATCGGTTGTGATTTTATAGGCGTCGATTTTTTCAGGCATTGCGATTGGTTTTTTAAAGTCAAAACCAGAAGGCGGCATTATTTTCAAATCTAATGCACAGAAATCAGAATCTACCCTCATTTTTGCAAATTCTGCGAACGTACGACCCTCATAATTATCATCAAACGTTTTTGGATAAGGGATTTCGATATCCTTGTACATATCCTTATGTTTCTCATCAGGATACCATTTTCGATGCGGAGCTTTATGATGACACATGACCATAAATGGACGGGTCTTATCCCTTTGTTTTAGCCACTCAAGAGTCTGGTCTGTTATAATGTTCGTAGTATATCCATAAAATGGTTTCTTCTCTCCATTTACAATCATGCCGGGATCAAAATAGGGCCCTTGTCCCATTAAAATGCTATAATGATCAAAGCCAGTCGGCAAGTTCTCTGGCTCATATCCCAGATGCCACTTTCCAATCATAGCAGTTTGATATCCATGTTTCTGCATTATTTTCGGAAACGTTAATTGACTGCTGTCAAATTTGGTAAAGATGGTGGTGCACCCATTGACATGGCTGTGTTTTCCCGTGAGGATTACAGCGCGGCTGGGAGTGCATATTGAATTTGAACAGAAGCAGTTATTAAAAAAAGCACCTTCTTCCGCGATTCTGTCTATATTAGGTGTCTGATTAATCATCGGACGCCCGTCCATTCGTTTGGAATAACAACTGATGGCATGCGCCGCATGATCGTCTGACATGATAAATAGAATATTTGGGTGGTTTTGTTCCATGAATTAAGTTAGTTTTTTCTTTAAATTAAATTATTTTAATGCAGTATAAAATAATTTAAAAGCAAAAAAGTAAAATGAAACGCGTTTTATACTTTCATTAGAGGTTCAATTCATTATGAAGTATTGCATCTTGGTATGTGACGGCGCGGCCGATTGGAAGATAAAGGCATTGGGAAATAAAACGATCTTTGAGGTAGCGGATACACCAAATATGGACTGGTTGGCACAAAACGGCAAAATGGGGTTATTACAGACCGTTCCCGATTCAATGCCGCCAGGCAGTGAATGTGCCAACATGACAATCATGGGATATAATCCAGAAACTGATTTGACTGGACGGGGACCCTTAGAGGCACTCAGCTCTGGTGTAAAGATGAATGAAACAGAATTAGCATACCGATGTAATTTGATTACTATCCAAGATGGATTAATAAAAGACTATTCATCGGGACATATTACGACAGATGAAGCAAGACCACTGATTAAACTAATTGATGAAGAATTTGGCAGAGATGGTGTTCATTTCTTTCCGGGTGTGCAGTATCGCCACATATTGAAATTAAGCGGAGAAGAGTTTTCAGAGAACATCAGCCTCACTCCCCCCCACGATGAACTTGATAAACCCTATAAAGACTTTCTGGTAAAAGCAAAAGACCTTGACGATGAAAAGGCAAAATATACAGCTAATTATATGAATGAACTAATTGAGAAAAGCAGACAAATCTTATTAGACCATCCAATTAATAAACAACGGAATGAACGAGGTGAAAATTTAGCAACAAACGTATGGTTTTGGAGTGGAGGGCGTAAACCAAATATTAAGACATTCCGAGATAAATACGGACTAACAGGTGCTGTTATTTCTGCAGTAGATCTCATATTTGGAATAGGTATAGCCGCAGGATTAAAACCAATTCATGTGGAAGGAGCTACGGGATTACCAAACACAAATTACAAAGGCAAAGCGGATGCGGGGATAGATGCACTTAAGGAACGAGATTTTCTCTATCTCCACGTGGAAGCGACAGATGAGATGGGTCATGCGGGAGATTATAAAAAGAAAATCTCAGCTTTGGAAGATTTTGATAGCAAGGTTGTTAAAAGATTTATCCAAGCAGAAGATATGTTTAACAATGAGTTAGTTATCTGCGTGTTGCCAGACCACCCCACACCTTGTGAAATACGGACCCATTCACGGGAACCCGTACCTTTTGTTATATATAAACCCGGGAAATCAAATAAAAGATTTTCATTGCTGAATCGGGGCTTTAGCGAGGAATCGGGACGTAAAGGTGAATTTAAAGTAGTAAGAACCGGGAAATCGTTTATGAGTTTTGTGCTTGGTAGCAATATGGATGAAAATATTGATGCAAATAGTTATAAAAAATGAATAAAATTCGTTTAAATTTCAACAATGATTATTTTGCTAGCAAAAGTATTTTAGCATAATCAACAAGAATAAAGGCAATGAATAAAATTGAAGAACTTTACAATATTAAAAAAGTTCGTATTCATATTTTAATTACTGTCATTACAGCTTTAGTTATAGGCATTAGCATAGATTTAACAGCTCTTTTTAAAATAAAATCTTTCAATGAAATTAATTTCATTTTTATAAGAGAATATTACTTCGAGGGAGATTTATTCCTAGTATTTGGATTCGGCATTGTGGCCATTATAAATTTAGTTTGTGCAATGATCTTTCTCGGAATAATCATCGTTGTGCGTAAAAAGAAAAAAGACACAGGATTCACCGGACTGAATAAAGTCCTCTATTTTGGTGTCTTTCTATTAGTGATTAGTAGGTTTATGGAAGCCATTTACTGCGTTCTTGACTCCGATTTCGATAAAACGACGGATTTCTTTGGCAATTTCTATGGAATTTCAGATCTATTGGCGTTAGGTTTGCTGTTGCTGGTTGTGTATTATGTGTTTAAGTCCGAAGAGGCGGTGTTAAATGCTAAAAGAATGCGATTACTATTTAGATATGTCCTTATTTTACAATATGTTGCATTTTTTTGTTTGTTATTTTTCACATTGGGCTCCAAAGCTTTCTATTTAGGAGTAGTCATGTTTTTATCCGGTTTTAGCATCATTTTTATTATAATTCGCAATGTCTCAAAACAGATATTAATAGCCCGAAAAGAGACGAGTATAGGAAAAAATGCGATGTTATGTATCGTCTTGTTCCTATTAACTTTATTTGTTAGTATTATACTTCTATTATTTCAAGGTGTAGCGGTTTTATATATGGAATCTACGGGAAACTGGGGACCAAATAGAATATTAGCTATCACTAGGGCAATCTTACATCTAATTAATGCATTATCATTTCTCTCTGGGTTTTTTGTTGATAACTATGATATTTAAAGAAAAATTTAACAGAAAATAATAATAGAGAACAAATATTGATGAAAACTTTCAATCAAGTCCGAGAATTTCCCGTACGATCTCCGTAATAGTTCTGAACTTTACGGCATTTGGCAATGGTCCCTTTACATTTAATTCATTATCCATATACGCGGTCGTTGAATCTATCTCGCCCGTGTAAATACCTATAGCGATATCAGAATCCATTTCAAGAGTTACATCGGGATTTTCTATTAGTCCAGGACCAAACGTAAATACTCCATCTTGAATTTTAATCCAAGCATTATCTGCCCCGTCAACTAAAAACTGATATACACAATTGAAATTTTTTACTTCTTCTTGTATTTCTTCGTTTTCATTGCAAATCTGCATTTCTAAGGTCATGAAATCCCTTAAATCATCAACTTCAAGGGTTGCATCTTCAATCTTTGCGACAAGTTTGTTTTTTAATTCCTCA
>WJKO01000810.1 GCA_014729055.1 Promethearchaeota archaeon
GCATTATAATGAAATGCTGTCTGGATACATGATTTATAAATCATTTCAGCTAGGGCATATTCATGCATAGGTCTCTATTTCCTTTTCTTCCGCTTCTTTTTCTTTTTAGCAGCCGCTTGTTCCTTGGCTTTTTGTTTGCGAATAACTACTACTTTTTCAACCAATTTTTCCATAACTTTTCGTTTCTTTTGTCCCATGGTATCAATTAATAAACAGCCCGGGGGATCCCACCATGTTTTAGGATATTTAACCATGGGATTCACATACGCATCATAACCCAGACTAATTGCGGCTTGCATTAATTCATCAGCGGTCGGAAGAGGAATCGCGATATCTTCTGGAAGTCTTCTTCCCATCTTCCATGACCTTTCCGAATCAAAATACTGAGGCCAGATTATTCGAATACCCGGTTTTTTCCGCATAATCAAGATTTTTAATGTTTCAAAATTTAAAACATTTAATGTTTTCAAAATTTAATGTTTCATAAGACAATATTCTTTAAACATCACAAAGAAAATATCATAAGACAACATCATATATGAAAAATAACAAGGAGGATTAATTACATTGGGAAAAACCATCGCTCAAAAAATATTTGACGCACATATTATTGATGATACCTATGAAAACGCCAAAATTATAAAATTGGATGCCGTATTTGCTCATGAAATTACAACACCACCCGCAATAAAAGATTTAGAAACGAAAGGTTTGGATAAAGTGTTCGATCCGAATAAAATAAAGGTGGTAATTGACCACGTGACACCTTCAAAAGATACAAGATCAGCAATACAAGCAAAAATCCTTAGAGATTGGGCACGGAGACATAAAATTAAAGATTTCTTTGATATTGGTAAAAATGGTGTGTGTCATGCGTTATTTCCCGAACAAGGATTTGTTAGACCTGGTTATACAATAATCATGGGGGATTCACATACGTGTACACATGGTGCATTTGGTGCGTTTGCGTTTGGCGTTGGAACAACTGCTCTCGAAGTTGGGATTTTGAAAGGTGTTGTTGCTACGTCTTATCCTAAAAGCATTAAGATTGTCTTAAAAGGACAATTAGAGAATGGTGTATATGCGAAAGACGTTATTCTACATATTATTCATGAATTGACGGTAAACGGGGCAACTAATCGCGTGATCGAGTTTTCGGGTGAAGTTATAGACAATTTCTCAATGGAAGAACGTATGACTCTAACAAATATGGCAATAGAGGCGGGGGCGACATCTGGAATTTGTGCACCTGATATGAAAACCGTTGAATACCTCTGGAAGTATATTAAAAATGATTTTAATGATAAAGCGGATGCATTAAAAGAATATTCAAGGTGGCTACCAGATGCCGATGCGAAATATGAGAAGGAATTTGAATTTGATGTATCAGACTGGGAGCCGCTTATTACGATTAAGTATTCTCCTGACCAATCCATACTCGCGAAAGATGCGGATATTAAAATAGACCAAGCGTATTTAGGTTCTTGCACAAATGGACGGATCTCGGATCTTAGAATTGCTGCAGGTATTCTGAAAGGGCAAAAGATCGCGGATCATGTACGCGGTATTTTATCTCCTGCAACACCAACTGTATTTAAAACGGCACTTAAGGAAGGATTATTGGAAATATTTATGGATTCGGGTTTTGTCGTTACAAACCCAACATGTGGAGCATGTTTGGGCATGTCTAATGGAGTATTAGCTCCTGGTGAGGTTGCCGTCAGTAGCACCAATAGAAATTTTAAGGGACGTATGGGTAAAGGCGGTATGGTTCATTTAGCATCTCCAGCAACTGTTGTGGCATCTGCAATAGCAGGAAAAATCGTGGATCCCAGAAAATATATAAGTTCTCAAGAGGAGGGTAAATAATGAAGAAGTTTGGAGGTAAGGTGCTCTTTCTTGATCGGGCAAATATTAACACCGATGAAATAATACCGGCTAAATACTTGACTGAAATTGACAAAGAACCATTGAAACAACATTTATTAGAAGATTTAGATCTGAATAATTTTGATCCTACGTCTATAAATTTCGAGCAATATGGTGCAGTTGTTTCGCGAGCGAATTTTGGATGTGGATCATCAAGAGAAATGGCACCTTGGGCATTTGAGGTGAATGGAATAAATGTATTAATTGCGTCTAATTTTGCCCGGATTTTCCGTGAGAATACGTTCAATTGCGGAATGTTGGCAATCGAATTATCTGAAGATACAATTGATAAAATATTTCAAGATTTTGCAGATAAAGATGATGTATTATTGGATATTAACCTTAACGACATGACCATGAAATTTAGCACGACCGATTTGAATTATGAATTAGAGTTTAGTTTAACGAAATTTCAACATGATCTCGTAAAACATGGCGGTTGGGTCAAGTTAGCCGCGGATAAATATTGAGATATCTTAAACAAACGATGTTTTACGGATAAATGCAAAAATATGAAACTCATGATAACATGTTTTTCGCATTTTTATTTTCAAATTGATAACATTTTTCTTTTAAAAAACAGATTAAAAAATGATAAACATGATTATAATGAATAAAAAACAATTGAAGACAGCGTTTTTATCATTCTTATTAATATTAATTGGCTTTTACTCATATACACTCATACATGCATATGCGCTAGAACCGGTTTATTTTAATGCATTTCCCCTGCAACAATACGATTCACGGTTCTACGTGGTGAGTTTACAAGAGGGAGCCGAAATTGAAATTAATGTGACCAATACCTATAACGGCGACTTTGATGTTTTTATTCACAATGATCGACCCGAACAAACATATGTGAGCAAATTTGGTTATGATGATCAAATTTATGAAAATGTAACAACATTTGACACAAGTTCGGGAGACTTTACTCAACTTAACTATGTAGCCGAAGAAAGTCAACTCTATTATATCCAAGTAGTGTTAATCTCAGGCGAAACTGATACCTATCACTTGAATTCTAGTGTTTCCTTAGAATTATATTTTATACCATTTCTAATACCGGGTTATTCAGTGCCTATTGTCGCCAGTATTACGTTATTAACATTTATTTTTATCGCAATTCACATAAATAAACGCATTAAAATAAAAGCACATTAAAAAAAATAAAATGAAATAAACGCAAAATCAACTGCGATTTGTTGTACATTGTGGGATATATCATTATAAAACGAAAAATTACGATAAATTTTTAATTCATCAAAATGGAGATTTGTAAGTAGGATACCTTTCCTACCATTACAAACCTTTCGAGCCAACTCGTTATGATTGAATCCCATAAAC
>WJKO01000811.1 GCA_014729055.1 Promethearchaeota archaeon
CGTCTGTAGTCCACACTTGTGGACCTTCCTCATCAATTCCAGCCACAGATAAATTTACATAATACGGGAACATTTTTCGATCATACAAAATGTTTGCGACCATTTTGGCCATTGCCTTAACGGAAATATTTACACCTTCTCTTAACTTAAATAAATTTGCTTGCGCGCGAAGAATTTTAACGATCATCTGAAAGTCGCCTACAAGTCCGTATGCTGTTAACCCTATATTATCAGTTAATTTGAATACCTTTTTGGTATTCTTATTAGTAACGGTATAACTCCATATAACACGGTTATCGTTACCTAAAACGACACCATCTTTACATTTTATGGCTATTGAACAAGCACCGGGAACGGTAATTTGAGTCATTATCAATCACTAAACTATAATTTAACTATAATTTAATTTAAAAAAATAAATCTTAATAACTTTTCACTTGGAAATTATTTGTTTTAGGTTGATCTATGATCTAATCATTCATTAATACTTGATTTGAAATATATCGAATCATTTTATTTAGTAAAGATTGAAAAAACAAATTTGAGATGATAATGATAACCTCTTTAAAAGTCTTTTTTAATGCGTATGAATATTTAACGGATTGTCTTTCTGAATCATTAAGACAAATTGATAAAGAACGTTTGAAAGAGATTTTCCGGATTCTTATACACGGAAGAGATAATGGATCGAAGATAATCGTCGATGGGCAAGGGCGTTCTTTGCAATCAATGCTTATTATGGAAGATTGTTTGGAACATAATGGATTTCCGATTATTTTTCCCGCATCTAATGCGAATTTAAGACCTTGGAAGAAAGGAGATATATTCTTTTTTAATTCAGGTTCTGGTTCTGGCGCACCTTTAAGACATGCGCAATATGCTAAAAAAGATGAATTAGATGTTTTAGGTATGACTTATAATGTTGATATACATAAAGAATTTCCAAAACCATTAAAGGGTATCCTCATTCTGGCGCCATCGACCAATAAAAACAAATTATATGCGCCTTTAGGGACTGAATTTGAATTTACATCGGCAGTAATAGGGGCTTCTTTGGGTTATTCTGTTGGAAAAAATCCAGAAGAGTCTCTTGTAAAGTTCGAAGAGTGTTGTAGTACCTTCTTAAAGCTGTTTCGAGAAACCTATACTTATTATGAGAATAATCTTGATGCTCTAATAAAATTCATAAATTTGATAGATGAATATGTAGATCCTTCAAATGAATCGAATGTATTTTTCAGAGGTGTAGGAAGAGATTCTATCATTAACCAAGTGGCAGCCATTAGATTTGGGCATCTTCATAAAAAAGTAGATGATAAAGTTATTAAGGATCTTCGGGTTATTTTTGAAGGGCACTGGGGTTTAAGAAGCAAGGGAGATCTTTCGATTATTACTTCAGGAAGTGGTTCAACATCTCAGACGTTGAATTACGCCACTCAATCTTTTGTATCAGGATTAAATGTGTTCGGAATTACATCATTTAAAGATTCAGATCTTGGTAAATTTACAGAACGTGTTGACGGATGTTTAGTTGTTCCGGGTAGACACGATCCATTTTCAATGTACAATTTGGTTTCCCGAAAACGTAAAGACTATTTACCAGAATTTGAATTAAATGTCTATCTAACTATGGATTCTCTATTAGCCCAAGTTGCTTGTGATCATGGAATTACCGAAGATGATATGCGCGCGTCCCACCGAATGAAAGAATTAGAATCATAAGCGACATAGGAAAGTCAAATTATGATTTTTTTAATCTATATTTTTCGATATTTATTTAAATTAAAACAACTAAGAAGTAATCAATTCAGTTAAACACAAATGGGATTATAATGCATCTTATTCTTTCATACTTTGATAAAATACAAGGTCCTAGATATCTTATAGCTTCTCACCCCCATCTGGCAAACAGAATTAAAAAGATGGTGCTTAGCATAATGGATATTAAAGAGGGCTTAGGTTTTTCAACACATACATTTGCTGCAGATAAAGACGTGAAACTCGCAACGTATAGTTTTAATATAAGGTCTGACTGGGCAAGAGGAAACGCAGAATACGTGATGCTAACTATTGCTGTTGACCCTATACAGAGCGCAGATTCTTTTGCTCGAGTATTGGAAAAGTATGCAAATAAAATTAAAACAAACAGAGACGCATATAAAGCACTTTATTTGAATACCCAAAGAATAGATAAAGACATTATGGTTCAATATGAATGGTTAGATGAGACTTTTCAGAATTTAATAGAGGATAGTAAAGATGTTCTTGAGGATGTATTATTAGGTCAAGTTTTGGTACTTGGATTAACAAAGGTCGGTAAGACTTCAATACTTAATCGCATTACTTCTGATATTTTTAATCCGAATGTTAGACCCACCTTGGGGATTCAAGCGACAAAAATAATGTTAGAATCGTATAAAATTCACGCTTTTGATGTTGGAGGTCAGATGAAATTGCGAGATCTATGGTTAAGATATCCCGTCGAACCCCAAGCATTAATATTTGTTTTGGATAGTTCTGCAGGGGAAGAAGAACAACAAGCGACCAACGAATTATTTAAAACTATTATTGAACACTATTTTACCGATGATCAAAAACAAGAGATTATTGAGAAAAACATACCCGTATTGATTCTAGCGAATAAAATAGACTTAAATAAAGAGTGTACAAAAAAAGATATTATAGAGATCTTGCATCCCGAGAGATTTCCTATAAACTATAAAATAGGATTAACGAGTGCATTAGAAGCAAAGGGTATTTATAAAAATCTGCGATGGTTAATAGCTCAATTTCTAAATTATGAATAACAAAATAAATCAATCAATCAGTGAAGAAGATGAAAAATAAACCATTATTAACCTCATCACAAACAGCTCATTTTAGGGCAAGATTTGGTAATAAAAAACAATTTAGTCAAGCATTAATGCCCGTTCGGGGACCTTATGGATTTCGAGAACTCGATTATGATTTTCCCAATAAACTCGATCCGCAGGCAATCATTAACAAAATAAAAGAACACGGATTTAATTCATTCGGATTGGTGGTAAAAGATACCGATGGGGCAACACTTGCAAATACACCACATAGCTGGAACCCCAGCGGTCGAGATTTAGTTGCTGAATTTGCGGAACTATGCGAACAGAACGACATAATCTTTATGATAAGCGTTACAAATATGAATGATGCGTATAGAGGCTATACAAATCCCGAGACTGTGAGTATTCATTTCAAGAATCCAAAGATTTTCGCGAAAGACCACTCAGCGGGGGATGCCGCAACCCATCCTGAAGGAGAGATGCGTGTAACATTACCGGAAGGAGTGACTTTTGAGGAAATGAAAAAGAGAATTCCATTTCTAACTAAAAAATATGATGGGGAGATAGGCGCCTCACGAGATGCGAGAGGTCAAGGTTATATTCCCTTAACATCTTTTCATTGTCCAAGATCCAAACACGCTGAATATATGATAAAATTGATCAAAGAATTGACTCAAAAATATAGCGTCGATGGAGTTTTAGCAGATTATATTCGTTTCCATCACGGTTATACGGATTTATGCGGTTGTGAACGTTGTAGAAAGGCATTTTCTGAGGAATATCCTGGTAAGGAATTCGGTAAAGGAAGAGAATGGATTCAATTTAAAAAAAATACGATTGTTGAATATGGTCAGCGATTTAATGATGCAATAAAGTCTGTTGATGAAGAAATTGTAACGGGCTGGTTTAGTTTACCTGGTCCGAAGATATACACAAATCGATTTATTGCCCAAGATTACCGCAAATTAACAAAGTCTATGGACACTGCTCTCCCAATGACATATCCATATTTAACGGGCACAATAGACGATGGAAAACGATGGGGATTACTGGGAAATGCAGCACATTGGTATTTCCAAAGAAACATGAAGAGGCGTTTCAGAGATTATGCACCCAAAGACAGTGATAAAGGAGTATTCTGTATAACCAACTCGGTGGAGTGTAATTCTGAAGAAATGTTAAAACAATGTATTGCATATGATTATGGATTGGGAATTGCACTATTCAAATACTTTGGAACGAGCGATGCACAATGGTATGCTTGTAAATTGTACTCAGAAATTTTGAATAAACAAGAGGTCGGAGATCCTGCACCCACCAAAAAAGAGATCCGTGCAATACTCAGACAAGTCTATAAGAAATATCCTCCTAAAGTAACACCAAGATGGTGGAAAAAAGAACAACGTGCAGAAAAGATGGGAGAAAACAATAGAGGATAATAAGAATGGTTTCAGAAAATAAAAATAATGTGGAATATTGGGAGGATTTTTGGTCTCAATATTGGAAACCAAGTGAGGAAAAAATTAATCTACTTAAAAGGTCTTTTGAAGCTGAAAAAGTTTTAGGCATGGGTTTGATGCCGGTAAGAGGTAATAAAGGATTCCGAAAATTAGATTATGAATTTGCCAAAAAACTGCCAGTAAACGAAATTATGGATAGACTTGAATCAAGTTATTGTAATATATTAGGGGTGGTTATAAAAGATACGGATGGTGCATGTATGTGGGACACCCAAAAAGGATGGAATCCGACGGGAAGAGATATCCTCGGAGAATTTGTGGATGCCGGAAAAGATCGAAATATAAAGATTATGGTATCATTTACAAGCATGAATGACGCGTATGCAGGATATAAACATCCAGATAGGGTGAGTGTCCACGGAAAAGGTGGCAAACGCAGAACCCGTGATGAAAGCGGAAACAGAATAAAAGAGAAATATCAAGCAGGAGACATATCAACTCATGATGAAGGAGAAATGCGAGTTGATTTACCAGAAGGTGTAACTTTTAAAGAATATCAAAAGACAATACCTTTTCTGCAAAATAAAATGGATCCAAGTGTAGGCTCTTCTCGTGGTGCCCGTGGAAAGGGTTACATCCCATCAACTTCATTTATGTGCCCAAATAGCGACCACGTAGATTACTTGGTTGATTTAGCCGAAGAAGTCGTTAAGAATTACGATATTAGAGCTTTCTTTGCAGATTATATTCGATATGATGGAGCTTATACGGATTTATGCATGTGTAATCATTGCAAAGAACTATTTTCTGCGAAATATGGAAATAATAGAAAAATGAAAGGCTCAGACTGGTATGATTTTAAGGAAGATACAATCGCATTATATGCCAAGAAGCTATGTGAGAAGATAAAATCAATTGATACAGATTGTATAACGGGCTGGTTTTCGTTAACGGGTCCACCTTTATTTACCAGAAATCGTCTCGGTCAGAATTGGACTAAACTTGGTCAGTATTTTGATGCTGTTTCACCTATGATTTATCCTTATTTAATGGGTACCAACGACGATGGAAAATGGTGGGGATTTGTAGGTGCTGTGTCTCACTGGTATAGTATTAAAAATATGCAACACAGAATTGCGGAATATGGTGATCAAGCAGTACTGGCAATCACCAATTCTGTTGAATGCAATGCCGAGGAGATGTTGAAACAG
>WJKO01000812.1 GCA_014729055.1 Promethearchaeota archaeon
AAATAGAATTAGATAAAAAATTGAGGACATGTTGATGAAGATACAGAAAAAACAATTCATAAAGATTACCCGGTTAATATTAATTATTACTGCTTTTTTCAGTCCATTTGGATCATATTTCATAAAGAATCAAAATACTTATTTGATCCATCCATCGTTAGAAATATTTTCCTCTGAAATATCAGATATGTCTTCAGCACCCTCAATAGGTTATTCATATCGAACAAATATAACCTATAATCTTCAATATAATTGGACTTTCTGGTATGGATCTATGGCAACAGAAAACGTAGAAATGTGGTTCCCCCTTATTCAAAATCATACACATCCACAGATGTCAGGGGTCGGACCGCAACAAGAATCCAATTTATTATTGAATGTCAGTAATTATGAAGATTTTTCTCTTCCTGATTACAACTTTGATCCTGAAGACGATTACAACAATTCATATGAGTATTTTGGGATTAACCTAAATCAATATTCGCAAGATTTCTCGTACAATTCAAGTTATGATATAACCTTGAGAGAACTTGTTTGGGATGTCGATTCTAACAATATTGGCGAGTATGATCCAATTGATCCATTATTTGTAAACAATACTGGTCCAGAAGATTATCTTAACACATTAGATCCAGACTTAATAGATTTATCAAATGAAATATGCTTAGGCAAGTCCACTGTTTTAGCGAAAGCAAGAGCCGTTTATGATTGGATGATAGATGATAATAACTTAGTATATGACATTCAAAATGTAGAGCAATCTGCATCAGACTTTTATATCTCCAGAGTTGGAGATTGCTCTGAATTTTCAAATTTAATGGTAACACTTCTTAGAATCCAAGACATACCCGCGAGGAAAGTGGTTGGACTTACTATACTAGATGGCAATTTAGAGGATGGGTTTAAACCCATAAAAAATCCGATAAAAGGACAGTCGTGGTACTACGTTGAGAAATTTAGATATAATCAAGAGATCATCGAACTGAACATACCTGGTCATGCATGGATTGAATATTATATTCCAGGCTATGGATGGATCCCATGTGACCCCACATGGGGTTACGGAGGAGGAGACTATTTCAATCGAATTGATGCAAGTCATATCACTTGGAATGTTGGTCAGAATTTTGGAGGAGGAATAGATCCTCAATTACCGGGTACTGCAACAGAAATGAGTATTGTCCCCAGCTTGTGGTGTAACCAAATAGATCAAGTTGCGTTTGATTTAGAGATTCGAGTAAAGGTGCTTAATTCAGAATATTATTATAATTCTACTTTATGGATACTTGTGGCTGTGCTGATTATTGTAAGCATAGTTTCATTAATAATATATGTGACAATCAGATCAAGGCAGAAAAAACAATTGGAAACTGCATACTAAGCTATAAAATCAACGATTTCATTTATTTAAATATAATTTTTTATAAGAGGACGAATTTTATTCTTGAATTTACTCAGATATCCATCGAACTTTGGCAAGCTTTCTATATCTTTAAGCTGTAACAACAAAAAGAATTCCTTTCTATCGATATAAAATTTCTTTAATACAATATTTATGTTTCCAAATTCCCAAACTACAAAATCGTCATTCAATATATCAAATTCCTCAAATTTAAGGAATATATTATAAAAGTTTGATTCACTGAGCTCTATGAACTTGCCAACAACCGCATTTTCCGAGTAATCTGAAAGAATAATTGAATTTTTTGCCACTAATAACCCAGCACTTGCGTTCATTTTTCGGGAGATCCATTTCAAATGTTTTCTAAATATTTCACGATTGGGGCTCAATTGAGCTATTCCATAGGAGAAAGCTGAAATTATAGTCCAGTGGTCAAAAATAGTTGTATTAAAGAATTTAAGAACCCATTTTGTATAAGAATCCTTAATATGTTTTTTATAATTGTTAATACGTTCTAACACATCAAGATCCGTTTGTATATCGGGATCAAATTTATGAAATACTATGATAATGGGGGGATATTGTTTAAAACTATCAAGAGTTGTGAGAAGTTGATGCAAATAGCTCTGGGCTTCTTCAATTCGCTTTTCATCTTGAATATCAATAATATAGAACATTAAGTCAACTTCACTGAGATAAATTTCAGCATTTTTAAAGTAGTTTGTCCGATAGTTTTCTTGACCGCCAAAATCCCATTCCAATAGATCAGTTCCCAATAATCGTCTTTGCTGCCTTTGAATACCCTTTGTTGCGGTTATTCCAATCAGTTCAGAATATCTCTGTTGCACGTTGGTTAAAAAGGAGGTTTTTCCAGAATTATCTAATCCATTAAATATGATTTTCATTTTCTTTATTAATTTATTTGTAGTCGGATCTGTGAGGTCAAAATGTTCCAATTCCTCTCTAAAATCTTCCATAATCTCTTTGACCTTGTTATCTGGAAGTGGATTTTGCAATTTTACGGCAGTACGATCCAATAAAACACGTAAGGTTTTCACATTCTCATATAAAAAATTCGTGTCCTTTTCCTTTACTAATATTGTAAGAGTTGCTGCTTTGGCTTTGCCACGAGCGTTAGGATCCTTTATTAAGAAGAAGTACGTTATACCCACCATATTTATATCCGGAAAGGGTAAAATACCAAAATACTTCACATTCTCATAAGCATAACCATTTTGATATACACCTTCTCCCATTAATAGACTTATGCTTTTCATAGCAATATCCATTTGATCCTCTTCTTCTATTTTAGGATGACAATATATGGGAGTAGGTCCACTTTCATCTATGAAAATACTAAACTCAACGATTACAATCACAGACTTCTTATCGATACCCCTTAAATTAGCACCGATCAAAAAATTTAACACACTCAATAGTTTTAATTTATCTAAGAATTTTATCTAATGATATAATGTTTCAAATGAATATAAAATTTGCAAGATTAATTCATAAAATCAGTGATTTTCTAATAGAAATTGGGAATTTGAGAAAGGAAAAAAAATTGCGAAAGAAAGGATTTTATTATATTCCAATAGATTATCTGGCAGAAGAACTCAAATGCCCCATTGACACTCTAAAGAAGTTACCAGAATTAGCGAAATACGGAATCGAAATCGTCGAAGATGAGGAAATAATTGTAAAGACACAGAATCGATATAGCGAACATCTGGAGAACAAATCGATTCAAGAAGAAATGCCAAACTATCCGTTTACTACGGCATTTGATCTAAAATTAAGTGGAGCTAATCCTAATAATAAAAATAATAATAATCAAATAATAAACAATGATAATAACAATACAGAGAACGCTTGTTCTTGTAATGCAGCTCTAAGAAAATTAAAACAACGAAATTATGATCATGGACTCTATTTCATTAAAAATACTAATAGATTTATAGATGAATCGCTAGCAATTCTAGGAATCAATAAAGTCCTGAAATTGTTTGATTGGAAGAATTTTGAAGAGTTTATTGCATTTGTGTTGAATAATTTTGGATATCATGTTATTTTAAATTTTAGATTCTCCATAAAAAAATCGAATGAGAATGCAGGGATGATAAGTCGAACCACGAAAAAGCCCCAAAAAAGATTTGAAATCGATATTCTTGGTATAAAAGATCGCACTATCTTGTGCATCGATGCAAAATATTGGAGAAGAAAACATGATATAGGAGGAAGCCTATGTACATCAGGTAATCGCCAAAGAAAAAGAGCTCAGATACTGGCTAAGGATAAGGAAGCAATAACTAAAATGTTTCAAAGCCTAGGAAGATTAGTAAGTCAAAAAGAAATAGTAAAAATACAATCTCATAAGATAAAGAATAAAGATAAATCCGAAATGGTTTCCAAGCATTGGTTTTGGATATTTCCTGCAATAATTTACTGCGGTCCCACAACGAGAAAAATTAACAATCAAGGTGTTCCCTTGATTTCTCTTGAGCAATTTCCAAATTTTATGCAAAGTTTTGAACAAAATAGAAGTTATTTCGTTAGATATAAAGTCAAGAGTATTTCAATTCAATCAAAATTGTTTGATTAAACTGCATTTTTTCTTAGGTTTCTCTTTGCAAAGAAAAGCTCGACCTGTTTTTTGACTTTCGTCTTCGCAATATTGACAACACCAATTTTTGCACGGGGTCCTGTCAGTAACAGGAGATATAAGTTTTTCATAATAGGGGCTAAAAACAAAGTCCCTTGTGATCCTTGTAACGTTGCGAATTGGAGATCCCCGCATTCTAATGATAGAATAATGTCTGTTCCTATGTTTCCAAGAGTGTTGGCGATCGTTGCTATTAATGCTTGATTAATTCTTCTTGAAACTGCCGCAGCTAAAATCGACCCATTAACATCAACTAATGCCGAGGCTTCAATACTCGTGTCGATTTCTGATAATCCTACTAGTATTTCATTAAGATTATCGGGTATTTTTTGCTCGAAAGTGAGAGATTCTTCTTCACTAAGTGATTTCTTTTTTACCTTTTTTTTCTTATAGAGGGGTCCAATATCTCTATTTAGTATCTTCATTGCGTGGGTCATTGCCATCTCCATTTTATCACGGTCAAGCGATCTCGTTCTTTTTTGAACCGGCTCTTTATCAAATCTCTGTTCTTGAGATCTTGGTTGTCTTATTTTTACTTTTCTCTTCTTAGTTACGGGTTTGCTCTGAATATTCTTCTGACTTTGTTGTGCAGTGGGTTTTTGTGCTCGATCTGGTCTAAAATATTTATTAATTTTTACTTTTGGTTTTTCTTTTTCCTCAGGTGCTTCTGGTTGTTTTTGGTATTGTTGGCGTTGTTGAGCCCTTCTATAATTAGATGCTAAAGATGTCTGCGCTGGTTTTGGTATAATGAAACTTTGGGAACTATCTGGCGGTGGTATCGATTGCAAGGGAGGTTGTTTATTATCATTACTATCAATTGGTCTCGAAAAAAAGCCCATACCAGGACCCATTGGTCCCTTAGGAATCGGTTTTGCAGCGTCAGTTTGTTTTTTATCTATCGGTATTAATCGAATATCGTCTTCTTCAGCAGTTTCTTGAACTTGCGGTTTTTTTATTTTTGGTTTCGTTTTTTTCTTCTTTCTTCTACTTCTCGTCGTTGGTCGCCGTCTTACGATAGTTGTAATATGTCCCATTGATTGTAACAAAGGTGTTCCACA
>WJKO01000813.1 GCA_014729055.1 Promethearchaeota archaeon
ATGCTTTGATATTGACATTATTTTTAACATCATATAGCTGTAGTTCTGCGAGATCTAATATACTGGGTGTTGTTAAATTTACGTTATGCAACCCTCTTTCCAACATTTTTATGATGAAGTTAATGATGTCATCTCTGCTTACATTGGAGGATAATATATTATCAGACGATTGGGATTTTTGGCTCGACAATTCTTCAATTTTTTTATTGAGATTCTCAATTTCTTCATCTGACATTTTAATATCCATATTTAGGATCTTGACTTCCTCCTCAAGCTTTTTAATCTTCTTGTCTTTCTCTTGTAAAACACCGGCATCTACTTGACTGCCTTTATCCTTAATAGCTTGCAATTCTTGATCCTTTGTATCGATTGTTGCATTAAGTGCATCAATTTGTTCATCTTTTGTTTCGATAGTATTCTTTAAACTTTCAATTTGTTCATCTTTTGTTTTTATAATACTGGATATTGATTCAATCTGTGTTTCTTTCATTTGCACTTGTGATTTAAGATTTTGTAACTCTAATTCCGTTTTTTGCTTTGTTAAATTCAGAGTTTCATAGGAACCTTTAATCTCATTGAAAGTCGCATATATTTCCTCTAACTCGTTTTCTTTTTCTTCTAACTGTTTTTTTAATTCATCGACGTTACTCATAAATTATCACTTTAATTCGGAAATGGGAAGTATGATAATGGGATATTTGTTTGTAAAATTTAAATACTTTTTATTGAAAAATTATAAAATTCTTATTCAAAGAGAGGAATAAAATAAAAACAAAAAAATAGATATCTATAAAAAATGCAATGATTTAGACGACGCCTTGAGCAATCATTGCGGCGGCTACTTTGATAAAGCCGGCAATATTTGCACCTATTACATAATTACCTTTATTATCATAGTCCTTGGAGCTTTGATATGCTGACTGATGGATATGTGCCATTATTTCCTGTAGTTTTTTATCGACTTCATTACGAGTCCAAGCCATTCTCATTCGATTTTGTGACATTTCTAATCCCGATACTGCAACGCCACCCGCATTCGCAGCTTTACCTGGTGCAAATAATACTCCACTTTCAGTGAATATATTCGTCGCTTGTAAGGTTGAAGGCATATTAGCCCCCTCAACAACTGCAATGCATCCATTGTCTACCAATGATTGTGCATTTTCTGCATCGATCTCATTTTGTGTTGCGCTCGGAAAAGCAACGTCACATTTTACGTCCCAAGGCCTTTCATTTGGATAATACTCTACATTCCCACCAAAATGTTCTGCATATTCTTTTATTCTTCCTCTTCTAATCTGTTTTAGTTCTAACACGTAATCGAATTTATCACCCACAATCCCATCGGGATCATAGACCGTACCATTTGAATCTGAAAGGGTTACTACTTTACCGCCTAATTGATTTATTTTTTCAACGGTATACTGCGCCACATTTCCAGAACCCGAAACCAAACAAATTTTGTCTTTTAATTCATCGTTTTTCGTTTTCAGCATTTCTTGGCAGAAATATGTAGCACCATATCCAGTGGCTTCTGGTCTGATAAGTGAACCACCGTATTCCAAACCCTTGCCCGTCAATACACCTTCGAATCGTTGGGTAATCTTTTTATATTGACCAAATAAATATCCAATTTCACGACCACCCACTCCGATATCACCTGCTGGAACGTCAGTATTCCCCGCAACTCCAAGATGACGATACAATTCATTCATAAAAGATTGGCAAAATCGCATTACTTCCATATCGCTTTTTCCTTTTGGATCAAAATCCGAACCACCCTTTCCACCACCCATAGGCAAACCCGTAAGTGCATTTTTAAAGATCTGTTCAAATCCCAAGAACTTTATTATGCCCAGATACACGCTTGGATGAAAACGGAGACCGCCTTTATAAGGACCCAGTGCAGAATTGAATTGAATTCGGAATCCACGATTTACCTTTATATCACCTGCATCATTTACCCAAGGCACTCTAAACATAATTTGCCGCTCAGGTTCAACAATGCGATGAAGAACGTGATTTTGCATATACGTTGGATGTCTTGTCAATACTGGCTCCAAGGATTCAAGTACTTCTTTCACAGCTTGATGAAATTCCACTTCACCAGGATTTTTTTCAACGACTTTATCATACACCATTTGAATAACTGACACGTTAATCACTTTTATTATTTATATCCATTTAACATTATTTAATTTTAATTAATTTAGTTATATATGATATGCAATTGATATAAAAAATTTGTCATTATTAATTTCACTCATTTCGAACTATAGATAACAGATCATTAAATTAAGTCTTTCACGAGTTTTCTCAATTTTTAGACCTAATATTGCTATTAGTATAATATTTAGACATAACTAACGCTACTATATTCATTAAAAAACAATAGAACTCGTAAGAGAAAAGCCAAAAAAGAGATAAATGTTAGAGTTCCTTTTGTTCACTTTTTAGAATCAGAGAATCTTTAATTACTTGCTTTGCTTCGATTTCTATATCTGGGGCGATGATTGCACCATCTATTTTCACAGATTTTCCGATCTTATTATTACCCATTAAAATACTATTAGAAATTTCGGCTAGATTATTCAGTACGCTTTTTTTTCCAATAAATACATTAGGACCTATGAGCACACTATCGCCTATCTCAACGAGTCCATCGGATCCAACAGGTTCTATTGAAGTTGGATATTCTCCTTTGAAATTCAAATCCATATCCTTCAGAAACCTGAAAGTCATTCCTAATAAATCTTTTACAAAGGTAAGGTGATAGTCTCCCACTTTATCATAAGGAAGATTTCCTTTAAATTCAGGTAGAATATCTACGCCAATGATAGTTTTTTGCTCATCTATCATCATTTGAATAGCATCTTGAAGTTCTAACTCATTGCGCTTAGATGGTTTAACTTTGTTGAGATATGAAAAAACTTCCTTTGAAAGGATGTATACAGGCATTGAATAGAGATCACTAATTTTCTCTTCGCTACCAGGCTTTTCTATGATTTTTATTACCTTTCCATTTTCAATCTTAACGTTTCCGTGTGTATCTGCCATTCTCGGATCTTTAGATTCAACTAATGACAATGTTATATCTGCATTCGTATCTAAATGTCGGGTTAACATCACGTTCGGGGTTAAATCACCAAATAACACATCAGATGCTGTTACGAAGAACCAATCATATTTTAAGTTTCTTTCTATTACGTCTTTGGTCTTTAAAATGGCGTCAGCCATTCCTTTAGCTTCTTCTTGAATCACAAAATAAAGATATATTTTTTCTTCAAGATTATTTTTTAATAAAAGAAGTGTGTCCTTGATTGCATTTTCCTCTTCACTGATTACGACTATAAATTTGGTAAAACCGTTTGAAATGTAATTATACATAATCCGTTTTAGGATACTTATACCCGCAATAGGCA
>WJKO01000075.1 GCA_014729055.1 Promethearchaeota archaeon
AAGCTTTAAAATTAGCATTAAGATCAGGAGAAGACGAAATTGCTAAAGAGATTGGTAACAAGATACAAGAATTATTCAAACTAATACCCAAACCTACTAAAAAGAAGAAAAAAGGAAAAGGGAAAGGTAAGGGTAAAGGTAAGAGACGTGGGCAAACAAGAGCACAATTCGAAAAAGAAGTTGAAGAAGCCAAGAAAGAAACTCTAAAATTCCAGAAACAAATGGATCAGTACGTTCAAAAGGCAGAACAGGCGCTTGAGAAACAAGATTTTATTGCGTCAGCACGATATTATGCAGAGGCCGCCCAAGTCGCTAAGAATATTGGTGATAAAGACAAGGTTGTTCAGTTTAGTGCACAAGCAGAAGAACTTAAGAAAATCGCTGATGACATTGAAAAAAGTCGTAGAAAAGGCTAAAAAAATAAGAAGATTTCTAAAACTCAACTCATATCAATTTAATTTTACTTTTTTTATTTTAAAAACTACTTTTATGAAAGACTAGCAAATTATTTAAGATCAGAATATCGAGTCAATGTTATAGAATAAATTTTTTTAAATTCCGATGTAATCAACATATATAATAAAAAAATTGATTTGATGATTTAATATGGCGAAGAAAAAAACCGTTAGCGATGTTAATGTTCGAGCAGCAGTGCTTAAAAGCCCAAAAGAAGTTATCTCTGCAATAACTAGTAATATTCAAGGTATTAAGTTTACAAAGGTTCTATCTACTTATGTAATGGAATCCAAGGATCTAGAAATCGAATTAATTAGGGACGGCAAGAGTTTTATGGATGGAGATCTTATTTGGTTAGGTAATCGTAAAGATAATAAAGAAGGTACTGTATTTTGCTTTCAAGCTAATAAGAGAGACATGAAAACGATAATGCCTACTAATGATAATTGCCAATCAATTATCCTCGATGTAAATAAAGGTATAATAAAATTGTCCGTCGTTTCAAGACTCCGTTGTGCTGTATGTGGAAAATCCATTGAAATTTTTGACGAGGAATCACAATGTCCTATTTGTGAAGCGAAGGCACACAGCGAACATTTGAAAGAATGGATCAAAATGAAAGGATCGTGTCCCGTCTGTAAAAAAGGTCTTGCATTAGATAGACAAGGAATTCCTATCATTGCAGAAGAATAATTTATTTACGATTAAGTTACCTGATTTTATTTTATTTAATTTTTCGATTAGTTTTTAACAACTTAAACAAATTATTTAATGTTTATAATGTCATTAAAAGAATTATTTGAGATGGAAAGTCTTCATTTCGTCCTATTTGGAGGTAAAGGAGGGGTTGGAAAAACCACTTCTGCGGCAGCTGCTGCGATCTGGGCTGCGGAAAATTTGTCAAAGAAAATATTAATTATTTCTACAGATCCCGCTCACAGTTTAGGTGATTCATTAGGACAAATCCTAGAACCTGGTGTGATTACGGAAATAAATGATATAGAAAATTTGTGGGGCTTAGAAATAAGCCCAGAGATGGAGCAGAGTGAGTTATCTAATGTATTGTCAATGATGCCAGAAGATGAATTACCTTTAGGTCAAGAAATGTCAGAACTTGCAGGACTCAATCCACCTGGGATCGATGAGGCCCTTGCTTTTGGCAAAGTACTCGAGTTTATTGATAATTCAGATTATGATTTAATTATATTTGATACAGCCCCCACAGGTCATACTCTTCGTCTTTTGAGTATTCCAGATATGTTAAGCGGTTGGATGGGAAAATTGATTAAATTTAAACTGAAGATCGGTAAGTTATTTGGTGCTTTAAAAAGTGTTTTTAAAAAGAATCCGGATAGAGATTCCGATTTGGAGGGTAATCCACTTGAGTCGATAATTCATTTAAAAGAGTCAATAGAAAAAGCGAAATCAACGCTTATGGATCCAGATAAAACGTCTTTTATAATTTGTACTATCGCTGAAATTATGTCTATATACGAGACTGAAAGACTTTTAAGTTATTTATTGGAATATCAGATACCTACGGATCGCATACTAGTAAATCAATTGTATCCAAGGAACATAGAATGTAAATTTTGTCAAATGAGACGAGAAATGCAGCAGGAAAACCTTAAACAAATTAAGGATCTCTATGCTAATAGTCATGACATAATTGAGATTCCACTTTTTGACTCGGAGATAAGAAAAAAGGAAGGTTTGAAGAAATATAGTAGTTATCTATTCGAATAAATAGATCTATACATCGAATAATCTTTTTAGCTCGCAATAATGACATATTTTTCGCTTTGAACCCGTTGGTTGTCCACAAGATTCACAGTAGTTGAATTTTTGTGGTTCCATACGATTCTGCTCTTTTAATAGATCATAGAGTCGGTAGTGAATATTCAACAAGTTATATTTGACTTCATGATTGTTTTTTTCAAATGTATCTAAGAAATTTTTAATTCTTCTTCTAAAAATGGGATAATTGAGAGAATATGGACAAAGTTCCTTTATCGGATTAAATCCCTTAAATTGACAATATTTTATAATTTCATGTTCACTTAAGCGACTTAGAGGTTTAATTCTTGGTATAAAGTATCTTTTTTTCTTTTTACCGTTGTTTAAATCTAACTCAGAAGATTTATGTGGCAGATTTTTACCAATCTTATCTAAATCATTTCTAATAATATTCTGAATTAAAGTCTGAATAATATCATCCATATTATGTCCAATAGCGAGTTTTGTGGCTCCTTTCTGCATTGCTACTTTATTTAGTATATGTCGTTTTATTGTACCACATACGGTGCATGGATTCATGTTAAGATCATTTTTTTCTATAATACCCACCATTTCCGCCAGTGTCTTCCCGAAATGCTCTTGAAAGCTTGTTTCAATCAAATTAAAACGTAATTGATGTTTTTTCATAAATCTATGTACATATTGTACCGCTTCTAATCGATAACCTTCAATCCCTTCATCAATAATAACACCAATAATAGGGTTTTCTTGGTGATGTTTGAGATTATACTGATAAATTCCATATAACATGACCAAAGAATCCTTTCCTGCAGATATTCCGAGACAAATTGAATCATCCTCTTCTATCAATCTATATTTAGAAATAGTCCTTGCCATTTTTCGTTCAAAGTAAAAAATAAAACATTTATCGCAAAAATACCTACCAGACGATTTTTGATAGTATTTCGCATTTCTTCCACATCTTGAGCATTTTTCTGTAGGATCCAATTGTCCATCACAACCAGAAAGTAATATTTCCTACAAAGACATACGAAAAAATGAAATTCATGATAATCAAAGCTGAAATCATTATTCCAACTGAATATGTTATTCTTTTCTTCAACTTTGCTTTTTCATCTTCAAGATATTCAACATCAGCAATAAATGAAGTATTCTCAGGCGGTAATTTTGTGGATTCTAAATCAAAGGATATCGTGTCTATGTAGCCATCCTCTATTGAATCAACTCCACGATAAAGCGGTTCATCAAAAAGTTCTGGATCCTTGCCTGAGGGTAATTCCATTTTTAAATTTACGATTTCAGTTATATTATATGTCATTAGACGATAATTTGCAGTATTGCGTTCAAATGCAAATTTAATCTTTTTTCTCTTCTTATTTTTGTATTTAGAACCAATAGCTGCTGAAACTAATTCCTTAAAAAGAAGATAACCATCCAATGGGGGCAAAATCATAGGAACCATATTAAAAAGAGCAAGGCTAAAGCCAACCATATAAAAATAAAAGAGCTCTAATTCAACCCAACGAGCAAAACCACTACCCAATAGAGACGAAAACCAATTTTTGGGTATCCAATAACTATTAGACTGGACACCAATAAATACATATGATTTTTCAATTGGTTTTATATTTACTAAGCGATTTACAGGATTTTCGGCGTTTTTTGGAATAACAGTAAATGTAATTTGGGTCATTTCTTCGATTTCGGGTACAATACTAATTAAAAATTCTTCAAAGGAGATCTCAGCGGTTATCTCAACTTCAACACCGTTTACATGGGTTATTTGATCACCTTTAAACAAATTATCATCATTAATACCATCCTCAGTCAGATCACTTAATACCCTATCAACGAATACATTACCATTGCTATCGTTCTTAAAAAATGCTCCAATGAAAAAATTCCGAAACGCATATGCTCCGAATTCCGTTGGCCAATAATCTATATATATACTTATATTATTGTCGTTTAAAAGAGTAACATTAACTTTTCCCTCAACGGCATTTTCTTTCAAGTACATTCCTAAGGTTTTATCTTCCGTAGTATTGAAGAAATAACTACCAATGGCTTTTAACTGCATTCCAGCAGTTAAAAACTCATAATTATTGCCGCCTTGATACTTAGTGTATACTTCAGTTATTTTAAGAGTCGTAGCATTTGAATATGTATAATCAAAACCAACGAAGAAATGGTGACCAAGTTTTATTATCCTCTGTTGTTGAGATTCAGATTTATCTATGACGCTTAAATTAAGAGTATCTCCTACCGAACATTTAATGCTTGTTTCATTGTTTAAAACCTGAGTTAGTCCAATTCCCTTAGAAAGATCAATATCCGTTTGATTGATTTCTATAACAACATCACCAATGAATATATTTCCTTCGTTATATCCCCCATCTTCTGTTGCTACAACACCTTCAATTTTAAACACTTGTGGTCCATATAGAGGACTAATTATCAGTGGAAAATTCACAAACAATAATAAACATAATCCAGCTTGAATTGCGTTAGTATAAGTCCCCGAAGTAAAAATGCGTAACCGAGTCCATATAGATGTTTTTCTCGAGTTTATGGTATATTCATCAGGTTCTACGAAAGCACCAGGTAAAATGATATAAAATAGTCCCGCACCGATAATTCCAGTTGATTTCAATTTAATCTTGTCGCATTCTGAAGTCATTGCATGTGAGAATTCGTGGAAAATTATGCAAAAACCTAAGGGCAGTATCAAATAAGAAAAGAAGTTTAAGTCAACGGTAACACCAGGTATTAACGGTTGAATCGCATTTTCGGGTTTGGGCGCTATAAATAACTCAATGAGATTGTTGAGAAAAAAATATACACCATATATCATCAAACCAAATGAAACGAAAATTCCAACAGTAAACCAAATACGCCAGAATTTCTGATATTTTTTACCAATTTTACTTAACCATTCATTTAATTTTCTCGTTCGGAACATTGCGAAAAAAGGAAATAACATACTAACGGTATCCTTTTTTTCCCCCGAAATTTTTCGGATAGTATATGCGATTATCCAAAAAATCGCAGAGACTATGAAGAAAGGATTGGTGATAATATCAGTGAGAAAATCAAATAACGCCATTAAATTAGCTCCATTTCAAACCTAAATTTATTCTATAAATTCTTAATATATTTGTTTTTATTTTAATTTCTTGATTCAAAAAATTTTTAATCGAGGTTACTTTTAACAAAGTAGCGAGATATAACGATATATCGAGATCTATCTCGAAACAATAATAGCGGGGTGGGCTAGCTAAGATCGGTGTTATTACCGATCTCTACAATGGTTTAGGCTGCAGGGCTCATAACCCTGAGACCGTTGGTTCAAATTTGTGAGGTTGTTGCTCACAAAGAACAAATCCATCCCCCGCTACCACTTTATTTCCGAGTATTCTTTTAGAATGAGTTATAGAAACTAATTTTTTTAAATACAGAAAAAAATGGCGGGCCCGCCAGGGCTCGAACCTGGGACCACCCGGTTAACAGCCGAGTACTTCCGGCCTGAAAGTCTTAAGATTTTCTGTCTACCGACTAAGCTACGGACCCGCAAGAGAATTTATAAGAATTGTCTTGCAAATGGATCAATATCGGATTCGTTAAAAATTTTGCCATTTTTTATAGACTCTTGCTTATGGGAGCACAACTCCGAATATTAAAATCATATATGGATATATATCAATTATGGGCAAACATATTTTAGTTCATGGGTCTTTAGCAATTGACTATATTATGGATTTTAAAAATAATCTATATAAAAATGCATTTATTGACAATGACAAGCAAAGTTTCTCAATGGCAATTATGCCCAGCACGAAGAAAATGCAATATGGAGGTACTGCCGGTAATATAGCACATAATTTAGGACAATTAAAAGCTCCTTGTGAAATCTTGACTTCTGTTGGAGTTGATTTTGAGAGTACTAAATACAAAGAGAAATTGGCATCCTATGATACAATTACCTTAAATCTTATAAAACATGAGGATGGTTTCTGCGCGAATTGCTACATCGTAAATGATATCAAAAAACAACAACTAATTGTGTATCATGGAGGTGTAACGCAGAGAATCCCAAATGAGAACTTGAAAGGTCGTGGAATAAGCGGAGAAAATATTAGTTGGGCAATAAACAGTCCTGAAAACCCACTTCAAATGATTCGAGTTTCCCAAGAATTAGACCAACTTGGTATAAATTGTATCTTAGATACAGGTCAAGTAACTCCTGCATTTTCAAGAGATGATCTAATCAACATGATAAAAAAGAGTAAAATCATGATCTCTAATGAAAATGAATTCAAAATGATTAGCGATATTGTAAAATTGGGTCTCGATGATATCAAACAACTAATTGAAACTATTATCATTACTAAAGGAGAAAACGGTTCATGTATATATTCTAAAAATAAAGAAATAGATATACCGATTGTTGAGGCAAACCAAGTGTTGGATCCTACCGGGGCAGGAGACGGATATCGGGCCGGATTACTTGGTGCACTTCATCAAGACTTGCCCGTGGAATATGGTTGTAAATTGGGTGCCACAATGGCCTCTTTTGTTGTTGAAACAATAGGTGCACAAACACATCAAGTATCCCTAGCACAGATTAAGCAAAGATTTGAAGAAAAATTCGAGGCATTTAAGTATGTTTTTTAGAACAAGAAATAGATGTTACTCAGATATTTTTTAGATGTTAATCCACTTATTAAAAAATGAAATTTGTTCTTTTATTGAGTCTCTTATGTTAATGGGATCTTAGGATTATAAAAAAGCACAAGTATCAGCTATACAAGAATAATATCACATCATATTAGTTGAATTGGTTTAAATTAACTTAAGAGAATAAACAATGGATAATACCCAAAAATCGGTGAAATTAATGATAGATGAAGAAAAAATTAATATGGGAATATTTCAGAAGAGTTTTCGGCTTTTAAAACATTCTAATCTCAGTTTTCAAGACTTCTCAAAACCAATTTGTATAATAGGTATGCCTGGTATCGCGGATGTGGGAAAATTTGCCGTAGATCAATTAATTGGTATTTTGAATGCAAAGAAATTTTGTGATATTATATCGTATAACTATCCAGCGGGAGCAATAATCGATGATTCGATACTGTCTACACCTAAAGCGGAAATGTTGTTTTACAAAGACAAAAAAGGAGAACGCGATATCATCTTAATTACTGCTGATGCTCAAGCAATGACACCAAATGGAATCTATGAAGTCTCTGACTTAATTGCAGAATTATTAGATAAACTTAAAATTACAGAGATAATTTCTTTAGGGGCATTTCCTGGAAACTATAAAGATGATATCCGAATTTATTTAACTAGCACAGAGAATTTTGATATTAGAAATTATCCCGGATGTTCCCGTATGTCAAAAGGCGTTATTATAGGATCAAATGGATTGATTCCAACTCTTGCAAAAGCTCGTTTTAAAATACCTGGTAAGGTCTTCTTAGCGGAAATTAAAAATCAGAATAGTATGAATGATGGTATAACTGATTTGAAAGCATCTGTTTTATTATTAGATAAAGTGGCGTCAATCTATAATCTACCCATAGAACCAGTATTTTCAGATAAAAAAGTGTCCGAATTGTCTAAAGATTTAGAGCAGAAACGTAAGAAATTAGAAAAAGAATTAGATGCTTGCCAACCAATAGAGAAGATTGTTGAACAAGAGAAAACCTTGTATATCTAATTAAAATTTTTTTTTATTTTATTTACCAAAATTTGAAGAAATCGATTTTTTTTAATTTAGTTGTTGATAAAGACTAATTAAGCAATGAAGAAAAAACAAATTTTTGGGAATTCCTATGTGACAGAACGGGATGGA